>CAIVOO010000097.1 GCA_903907555.1 uncultured archaeon
CCCATTTTCTGGTATAAGCACCCTCAACAATCCAAGAATCTTTTTTTGCAATCTTACTTGCTTCTGCATTTCTTTGTTTTTCAGATGTTTTTTTAGTGAATGCCTTGTCTTTCTTGTGCCAATACAAATCATCAAGATCGTACCATTTTATATTTAATATTGAGGATAACTTCCTTGCAGCATAAGATTTTCCGCTTCCAGGACCGCCAATAATATGTATTCTCCTTATTTCTCCCATTATAATAACCAAATATTCTTCTTTTATAAATTTATTCCAAAAATCCGCAGATCATTCAGAACTCCTGAGAAAAACAATAATAATATATAGAGGCACTCGACTCAAACCGCAGAATGGCACGTTTTAATGAAGAGCTAAACATTGACGAACTTGTAGACAGGACTGTGGCAGCTATCGAGATTACTGCCCGCGCTCCAACAAGGAATCCGCCTGTTCCGCACGATGATGTGCATTACATGAAAGAAGGGTTGAAATATTTCCATGCAAACCTAAGTTTGCTCAAGGACCCTGATGCCCGCATTGAGCACGCCAGAAATTATGTGAAACATCATTGTTTGAAGAATTTCTTCTGCCATCATTTTGTTCCTGATTCATTCAGGAATTATCAGCAAGTTTTAAAAGAATATATCATTACCCAAGGATTGCGCATATAAATGTGGTGTTTATGGACCAGCAGGATTTTATCTCCAAGTTTAATGAAGCTTCTAGCAAAAACGAAGTAATTGTTTTTCTATGCCACTGCCACATCAATTATTCAGGCAGGGTTGAGGCGAATCTTGCTGACGGAGACAGGATTGTCGTGATAAAGCCTGACGGAAATCTTCTTGTACACCAACCTTCCGGCACCAATCCGATAAATTATATGAAGCAGGGTTCTGTCCATTCAATCAATTCTGCCGATGGAAAGCTTTTCCTTTCTTCAAAAAATTCTTTGCTGAAAGACACTCTCGACATGGAAATCGTAAAAGTTTATCACATAATCTCGCACAAGCTTGAGGACGGGCAGAAAATACTTGTTGCAGGTTCAGAATATGACATGGCCTTGATGCTGATAAAAAATCCTGAGCTTGTCGAGGATGGATTCAGGCCTCTTTCACAGGAAGAGCACACCAAGTATGGATTTATCGATGTGTTCGGGCATGACAAGAACAACAATTTAGTCATTGTTGAATGCAAGCGCACTGTCGGAGACTTGAAAGCAGTCACGCAGCTGAGAAGATATGTCGAGAAGATGAAAGAGCTTAGGGGAGTGCAGAATATCCGAGGGATACTGGCCTGCCCAAAGATAAGTGACAATGCCTTGCAGATGCTTCGCGACTGGGGATTCGAATATCTTGCAGCAGAGCCGCCAAGATACATGGAAAAATACAATGCGAAGCAGAAAAAGCTAGATCACTTCTAATAGTTAAATCGCCTTTCGTATTCCTTATGGTCGAACCATTCGATTATCAGATAATAATTGTCATAATTATCGCTTTTTACTGTATATATTAACCGCCATCCATTTGGAAGATCACACTTCCATAAATTTCGAACACCATATTTTTCAATATAAACTTTCGGCCAAAGATTAGTTGGTATTTTTATACCAAAACAAGAATTTTCCAGCAATTTGCCAATCGCTTGATTAACCATTTTGTAAACCATTCTATCTTCAGATTTACCATATTTCAGAAGTTCATAGCTCTGTTTAACTTCTTCATCAACAAAAAGAACTCTTATCATTTCCAGACTAGGTTTCGCGCAATCAAGTCCTTGATTCTTTCAGGGTCATAGGTCCAGAAAACTATGCCGTCCCGCTTATCTATCATTATCTTGCCGGATTTTTCCAGGTAATCAACTATCTGCTGGAATGTCTGGTACATCATTTTTCTGGGAAGCCTTTTCCATAGCTGGTATTTTCCGTATTCCTGGCTGTGCTTTTTTATCAGCTTTTCAACCATCTGGATAGACTCTAATGTCGGGCTGTGCATATTATATAAGTATATATAAGAATCATTATTTAAATATTCCGCAAAAATCAATTTTTGTGTCATTCTTTCTTCCATTCTAGCACCTCTGCACCTTAAGCACCAAGTCTATATTCAATCTCCTGTTGCTGAACAGCAATATTCCTGAATCGATAAAATTTTGATTGTCAACAACCTCAAAACCGTATTTGCTGACAGCCTCTTTTACTTCCATTTCCAGATATGATTTCAATATCCTCACCTCTTCATCATACTCTTCCTTGTCGTAGATTACTCCGTTTATTTCTATGAATTCGTCCATGCAGGAACTTAGAAAATTTGACTATAATAATCTGTGCTGTCCTAAAGTAGACGACAGTTGAAGATTTAAGCACAAATAGTAAATTTGAATAATAACTTTTTTTAGCGTGGGCGGCTGTTAAAGTTGTGTTTGATGTTTTACAGAAGCCCCCACGTCCCCCTGCGCAGTCTAATCTTGCAGCGATGGTGGGTGGTAGGGCATCAATAGAACTGAAAGCGCTACTTCAGATTCCCTCCCTGAATAAATACACAAATAATCAACGTATTGAAAACTAATTTAAGAATTAACTTTCTGCTGCCTTCTCTTCTTTCTTTTTCTTCTTCTTTGGCTTTTCTTCGGCAGGCTTCTCTTCTTTAACTTCTTCTGCCTTCTCTGCAACAGGCTCTTCTTTTGCTGCAGCAACAGGTTCAGCTACCGGCTCAGCCTGAACTGGCTCTGGCTTTGGGCCTGCCCCTATCCTTGTCATCATCCTGATTTCCAATGATTTTAATGGATAAACCTTGCTCAAGTATTCGCCGAGATTTTTCTGAAGCCCGTAGCTTAGTATTCCGGAGATTATCCTGTCGTATGTTGATTCTGCTGCAAGCTCCTTCATCCTTTGCCTGCATAATTTTCTTAGCAGTGTTGATTTTGAGCTTGTGACTCTTGTCTTCGGAATCAGCAATGGCTTTATCCTTATCTTGACTCCGTCCTGCGTTACGCATTCGAATGAGTCGTCGATTCTTGTCCTGCCTTTCCTTATCATTCTTCTGACAGATGCTGACATGATTTCGTAGTCTGTCAGCTCGGTCATTGCCTTGCCGTGGTCAAGATGCGTGATTTTGAGTGTTACTGTTATGTTCTGCTTTTTTACGTCGCCTGTTAATGCGAGAAGGCTTATTGTGATGGTCCTGCCTATTACGTCTTCAGGCTCCAATGCTGGCGTTTCGCCAACCATTACATTTCTCAATACTGCTGGCGCTACTATTGGAATCCATTTCTTTAGCCTCCAGTTTTCGATAATTTTGCCTTTTCCTGCCATGATTCACTAATGGGAAAAGAGGGTGTTTATAAATTTACTGCTTAGAACGATTATTTATACGGTATTCTCGTGTATTTCTTGCAGTCAAAGCAGTAATAAACTACTTTTCCGCGCTGCACTCTGACTCGGCAGTTTTCGCCTATCCTGAAATATGTGTAGCAGTGCTTGCAGTACTGCCTCTTCAGCTCCCGAGGCATTCTTATCTTCAGCTTCATTGCAAGCTTTCTTGCAGTCTGCACATACTTTTTTGCGTATTTTTTGGATTTTGCTGCCTCTCCAAATAGAAACCGGATTGCCTCACCCGCTGTTTTTTTCTCTTTTTCAAGAGGTTTTTTGTGCGGCATAAGGTATTGTTGATTATAAGATATATATAGCTTTGCCGTGCTAACCCTTAATATTTAAGTACTGGGGAATAGTAAAAAATCAAAACATTTAAATAGAGGGTGCCTCTCTTAAATACTAAATCGGGGGTATAAAGAATGACAACAGGAATTAGGCAAATCGACGTCAAACTTCAGAATTCTTTTGATAACATACGGAAGGACATGTCCAACCTGCAGGCAAGGCAGGAGCAGATATTGAGGGGCAACCAGATTCTAAAAGACGATTACGACAAATACAGCCAGGATTTAGTCACAAAAGACAAGTTCAACATAATAAAGATAACAATTGCCGAGATTAATGAAAGCATAAAGAGATTAGGCGAAGCTCAGGAAAAGCTCGAAGGCGCTGAAAGCAAGAAGCTTTCCAAGGCAAATTTCGATTCTGAAGTTTCCAAGATGAGAGGAGAGTTTGAAAAGAAGCTCCAGAAGATGCAGTCTTTAATTGTGCAGTCCCAGCAGGACATGAGGGAGCACACTGTAAGATTTCTTACAAGGGCAGAAGCCCAGCAGTTGACCAGCCAGATCGGCAATGAATTAAGCTCTCTTTACAAGGAAGTTCGCGAAGTAAAAAGCATCAAGGACACAATCACGCAGAGGGAATTGAACAAGAAAACAGATTTCATCAATGCAAGAATAGACATTGCAGCTGCTGAAATAAAAAAACTAACCCAAGCTTCAAAAGATTTCGTTACAGCAAAGCAGATGCAGGGATTGCTTGACAGTGTAAACAGGGAGATGAATGAGCTGAAGGCTAATATTGATGACATTCCGAAATTAAAAACATTTGTCAGCCATCTCGAAAAGAAATCTGTTTCTGTCGATGACTTCAACAAGAGAGTTATTGTTTTCAACGACGAGCTTGAAAGGCTGCAGGATTCGATTGACAATTTGAAAAAGGAATCTTTGACAGTCAGCGAATTCAAGAAAGTCATCAATGCACTGCAGGACAGGTATGATGAAAGACTCATAAAACTTGACAGGGCGAATGAGAAAGATTTGGATGATGTCAAGAGAGTCATAAAGAAAGTTTCCAAAGAAGCAGAGAAGAAAGTCAAGCTTGTTGAGAAGACTCAGAAAGTTGCAAGGCAGAACGGGCTTCCTTACAGGAAAACATATTTCCTCGGAAACTTCCTGATATTCCTAGCATTCGCATCATTGATTGCAAGCATAGTTTCATTCTTCATGATGAAGCCTGCATTGACAGACTGGCTTGCGATAGGAGCTATAGGAGCTTTCGTGCTTGGACTGATTATTAGGATTATAGTTATAATCAAGAGAAGCTGATTCGCAACGTAAATTTTTTTGCTTTTTTGTATTGAAGAATTATTTGTAAGCGATTTATAGCTTTGGAAGTCTTTTTTTCTTCTCTTTTTCAGGCGCGTCAAGATAATTCTCATTTGATGTGATTGGCCTGCCTATCTCTCTTTCTGTTTCCTTTCTTGCGTTGCCAGCGACTTTGCCGCCTCTTATTGCAGCATCTTTGTTTTCTGTAAATCCCTGCGCATCATCTTTCCTGGTAATCTCAGTTGATACTCTTTCTCCCAGCATACTGAATATTAACTCCAAATCATTCATTTGGTCGCGCAGGTTTTCATTTTTTAACCCTTTGAACTTCATGTATTCTGATGGAGTCATACCGAATGTTGCTCTTGAGATTTCGGCTGTTAGAATAGCAAACTCACTGCTTTGCTCAACCCCTCTTTTTCTCCACTCATCTGTCAATTCGTCTCTTATTGCAATGCCTCTGACTCTCTTTTCTATCCAATCATTAGAATAACCCTTTGCCTCATACAGTTCCTTCATGCGTTTCTGGGCTAATTCTGGGTTTTCTATCTCCTGTACTCTTTCATAGCCAACCTGGGCTAGCCATCTTTTGAAAGGTTCTGCTTTCTTTGATGGAATGGATTGGATAATCCTAAAGAGAGATTCCGTATTCGCACAATCTGTTTCGTAATATTTGCCATCTGATGATGGAAGTTTCAGTTGTCGACAAAATGTCGATAACTCAATTCCGCTGGATTCCTGTTCTCTTTTCTTTAACCTATACCAGTAATCCTTGGGGTCTAAACTATCTGTTAATGCTCCAACTGCATCTACAATAGAGAAATACCATTCATTATTATGCCAGATTCTCCTAATCTTCTTGTCCTGAAACACCACGAGAGCTTTGTCCTGGTCCATTGCAATAAGAGAAACTTCAAAGCTTATAAATCTCACGCAGGAATGTCCAGTGGCACTTTCGTATCTATTACAGTATAGATATATTTATAAATCCTGTTAAATAGCTTAACCTCGAGGGTGGATGAGTGGAAGAGAAAATATTAGTAACATATTCAATAAAGCATCTTTCTAATACAGAGAAGGTGAAGCTGCATTATCTTCTTAGAGGC
>CAIVOO010000098.1 GCA_903907555.1 uncultured archaeon
CATTTAACCCATGCAAAGATTGGCAGCAGCCCTCTTTATTATTCAGACGGCCAGGAAGCCAGAATGGGTGACATGATTTACAAGTATCTTAATGAAAAAGACAGGAAAACCTTTGACCTTCTCAGGCAGAACAGAATTCTAAGAGATAGGGAGCAGGAGCCTTTGACAAGGGTTTCGTTAAGAACTATCAAGGACTTTGCAGTTCCATTGGATGTGAAGCTTGATGGAAATTCCGAGATTTTCTGGAGATGGTATCTCATAAGCGATGAAGAGGCTACAGAATTGATAAGAAAGCATCTGCAGATAGATGAAAAGCCTGTTGAAACACTAAAAACAGAAATCAAGGAAGAAAAGAGAATTGAAGAAAAGCCAGTAGAGAAAGCTGCAAAGAAAGTTGAAGAAAAAATTGAAAAGCATTTAGAGCATCAGGAACAGATACAAATGGAGGAAGTGCACAAAATTCAGGAAGAAAAGTCTGACAGTGTCATGGTATCTGCCCAGGACATAAGCGACCAGTTCCTTAGCAAGATAAGAAAAGTTTTCAAGGAAAAGGATATTGATGTAATGCATACAACAATGATAAAGAAGAATTCAGAGTTTGATTTCATACTAAGCATTCCAAGCGCGGTCGGAAAAGTGTCTTATTACTGCAAGGCCAAGAACAAGAAGCGGATGAACGAGGCAGACTTGACAGGGGCTTATGCAGGCGGACAGCTGAAGAAGCTTCCGACACTTTTGATTACAACAGGGGAGTTCACAAAGAAAGCGAATGACATGCGCTTGAAGGATTTCAATCAGATGCTTTTGATGAAAATATCAGGAGGATGAAAATGAAAAAAGAGTTGTTTATCATTTTTCTGTCGCTTGCGCTGATATTGGCAGCCTGCTCGCAGACAGAGATAAAGCCAGCGCAGCAGACAACGCCTACAGAGCCAGCAGCACAGCAGGAAGCACAGCAGCCGCAGGCACAAGCACAGCCAGCGGCAGCAGAGCCGAAGCAGGAGCCTGTGAAGCCAGCTTATGACCCAAATTCTTTGACAGCAAGGGCTGCAGCAGCAAATGATGCAGCAAAAGGATTGCTAGAAAAAGATAAAGGCGCCAAGACAGCAATAGATACCAATATTAAAAGCGCAAAGATTGGGGATACTGTCGTATTTGGAATTGGAATACAGAATATCCTGCCAAGAACAGCAAAATTTACTCTTGAAACAACATTCATACAGGCAAATTTCAAGTTCGGCACGAATTTCGACTACACAAAAGAGTATGTTTCCAAGTGGATAGACAACCACTATAACCCATACTACGAAGTTAAGGCTAATGAGATAATCACAGTGCCGTCTTATATTGTAGTAAAGGACCTTGTCAAGGAGGATGTCAACACACAGCCAGCAACTTATGTGTTCGAGACAGCAATCTATACATATGATGACAAGAACTTTAAGGAATTATACGAAAAGAAACTGATGTCTGTGAAGATAGAATAAATTATTTTTTGTTATTATTTTTTTATTCGAGGGGGCTTAAAGGGCTAATTATCATCTATGGGAACGAAACTTAAAGACATAATAATAAGAAAAGAGGTAAGTTTTGAAGACTTGCAGCACAAGAAGGTAGTTGTCGATTCCTTCAATATTCTTTACCAATTCCTGACGTCAATAAGGCAGAGGGATGGCTCTTTCCTGACAGACAGCCAGGGAAGAATCACTAGCCATCTTACAGGGCTTTTCAGCAGGACTATCCGGATGATAGAATGTGATATTAAGCCTGCATTTGTTTTCGACGGAAAGCCTCCTGCATTGAAGATGAGGGAGCGCGAGAGAAGGGCAGCAATCAAGGAAGAGGCAGAGCTGAAATACAAGGAAGCGTTAGCCGCAGAAAATGTCGAGGACATGAAAAAATATGCTGTCAGGACAACAAGGCTGACTAAGGAAATGATTGAGGAAGCGAAAGAGCTTATTGAAGCAATGGGCTTTCCAATAATACAGGCGCCTTCTGAGGGAGAGGCGCAGGCAGCTCACATAGTGAAGAATGGCGATGCTTATGCAGAGGTAAGCCAGGATTATGACTGCCTGATGTTTGGGGTGAAGCGTGTAATACAAAATCTTACTGTAAGCGAGAAAAGAAAGGTGGCTAACAAGCTTGCTTACGAAACTGTAAAGCCGCAGATTATTGATTTGGAAGAAAATCTCAAAAATCTTGGAATAACCAATGACCAGTTGATTGTTGTCGGGATGCTAGTCGGAACAGACTACAATATTGGCGGAATAAAAGGCATAGGCCCGAAGAATGCTTTGAAGCTGGTGAAGCAGCATGGAAGTGATTTCGATGCATTGTTTAAGCAGGTTGAATGGGAGAAATCATTCGACTTCAGCTGGAAGGAAGTTTTTGACTTGATAAAGCACATGCCTGTTACTGATGATTACAAGCTTGTATGGAAAAATCCTAACAAGGAAAAAATAATTGAAATACTCTGCGATAAGCATGAGTTCAACAGGGCCAGAATAGAATCTGCGCTCGAAAAGCTTGAAGCTGAAAAAAAGAAGCTCTCGCAAAGAGGGCTGGACGGGTGGTTCTGATGCAAAAGATATCGAAATGGTTCCTGATAAAGAATATGCTGGCTGCACTGATGGTAAAAACAGTGTTTTATTTATTGATATCACTGTTTGTTGTCTGGCTGTTTGAGTGGGGCGGAATAATCGGCCAGTATAACTGGAGATATGTTCTAGTGCTTACTGTATGCATCTTGCTTTATTCTGTAATGTTCAGCATGGCAGGCTACAGGGAATTCGTCAGAAGATGATTGCAATAAAAACAGAGCTGAAGAATGCGCAGAAAGTTATGTCTGTTTTAATTAGCAAGAAAATTATAGATTCTACTTACATTCTGAAGAAAGATGAAAAATACATCTATTTTCCTGTTCTCGAAGAGATAAAGATTCCAGATACTAAAATCGTAAAGACGATTTTCAAGAAAAAGAACATCAAGGAGATGTCGCTGAAGAAAAATGTTGAAAATATCCTAACCAAAGAAGAAATGGAGCTGTTCAAGCGCTCATTCGACGCAATAGGAGACATAGCAATACTCGAAATTGACGAGACTCTTGTGAAGAAAGAGAAGCAGATAGCAAAATTCCTGCTTGATACGCATATTAATATCAAGACAGTCCTGAAAAAGTCAGGCGGGCATGAGGGAGAATTTCGAGTCCAGAAAATGAAATTCCTTGCAGGCGAAGACAAAAGAGAGACAATCCACAAGGAAAGCGGAGTATTGCTGAAATTGAATGTCGAAACTGTCTATTTTTCTCCAAGACTGGCGAATGAAAGATTAAGAATTACAAAATTAGTGAAGCCTAATGAAGAAGTTCTGGTGATGTTCTCTGGCTGCGCTCCTTATCCCTGCGTCCTTTCAAGACTGACGAAAGCAAAAATGATTTACGGGATTGAATTGAATCCTGAAGGGCACAATTATGGCTGGGAGAATGTAAAGCTGAACAAGCTGACAAATGTTTTTCTGATAAATGATGATGTAAAAAAGGCTGTCCCGCATTTTTACCAAAAGATACTGGGCATGAAATTCTGCACAAAACCTGAAGAAATGAAGCCTCGCTTGAAATACAATCCAACAATAACAGAAATACACACTACAAAACAGGATTTTTGCGATGGTTTTGATGAGCTGAAAAAAACAATAAAATACTTGAAAGACCTTGGGAAGTTTGTTGTTGTGCACCAGCCAATGTTGCATCTTGATGAAGTGTGCATGACTGTCAACGATTCTTCGAATGAATATTACAAAAAAATGATTTCTCTTGTCGAAGAATTTGATGTGTATTTAGTAATACATCTTGGAAGGGCTGAAAGCACAGATTCTGCTGTGAGGAAAGCGCAGACATTCTCCAAATATTATAACAACATCTTTTTTGAGAACACACACAGGAGACCTCTTGCCGAAAAAGAAAACCTGATAAAAATAATAAAGAATTCCGGCATCAAGAGGATATGCATAGACACCTGCCATTTAATGTATGTTTATTCTGGCGACGAGCTTGTCAAGTCTGTTGCTGAACTGCAGAAGCATGCAGATAGCTATTTCCATCTGAGTGATTTTAAAAATGATATACACGCTGGAAAGCTTGATAAAAATTCAGTCATAGACCTGGAAAAAATACTGCCGTTAGTGACGAAAGGTGTTGTGGAGATAAAAAGCAAAGATGAGAAATCCGGCGATGAGATGATATCGTCTTGGAAATATCTTGACAAATTCCAGAAGAAATTCGACAGAATCCTGATGCCATTGCCGAAATCAGCAGAGGATTTCCTGGATGCTGCCCTGGCTGTCGCGAAGAAAGGCACAGTGATACATTTCTATGATTTCTTGAGAGAAGAAGATATTCCAAAAGTTTCTGTCAATAAGATTGATGCTGCATGCAAGCGCAACAAAATGAGATATAAAATCCTTAATTGCGTAAAGTGCGGACAGCACGCTCCGAGAACGTTTAGGGTTTGTGTGGATTTTGAAATAATTTAGGTGTTTTCTGTTTCAAATCTAGGGGGACGTGGGGGCTTAGAATAAACATCGAACATAACTTTGACAGCCGCCCACACTTGGAAAATATTATAAACAGCCATCTTATTTTATCGTCGGAGTGCAACAGCGCAATGATTAAGTGAACACCAGTGCCTTAATTGGCAGATGGAGTAACTGCTGAGCGCTGCATAAATCCAGAATTAGTATTTGTGAGTTTTGTTCGTATCAAACCTGCTTTTCAGGCTGTCCAGTTTGTTCTTAGAATCATCTGTTATTGTTGTGATGGAATCTTTTATTGTGATAATTTCAGCCTTGTTTGTTTTTGTATCATAAACTGCAAAAGTTGCTTTTCCTGTCTTATGCGCCGAAATCTCACCTGGATTAACAATAATGCATTTTCCGCTGGCATCAATGTTCTTCTCGTGATTATGCCCGTAGAATACTGCATCGTACTCTCCAGATTTCGCCATAGGCTTCGCAAGCATAGGATAATGTGTCAAGAATATTTTTCTTCCATCTATCTCAAGAAAATCCCATGTTTCAAATCCAACTTCAAGATTGCTTCCTTGTGTTAGAGCGGTCTTTGTTATAGCAACCTTATCTCCATCATTATTTCCCCATATTGCAAATACTGGAATCTCAGAAGCTGCAAGTACTTTTGCAATGCCATTATTCATATAATCTCCAAGAAATAATATCTTCTCACATTTCAAGCTCTTAATCTCTTTCAATGCAAGAATCAAGTTATGAAAATTTTCGTGTATGTCTGAGATAACTGCAATTTTCATCTTATCCAAACATTCTAAGATAATTGTCTCCTTCGTATGATTCGGTATTCTTCACTTTCTTTACCGCGTCGAGGAAGTTCTTCTCTGTAACCTTCGACTTGTTTGCCCTTATTGCGAAGTATCCTGCTTCTGTGCAGACTGCTTTTATCTCTGCTCCTGACATCCCTTCCATCTTGTCAACAATCTTTTCAGTCTTTATTTTCTTCTCGACAGACATCCCAGTCATGTGTATCCTGAATATTTCTGTTATTCCTTCCTTGTTCGGCAAAGGAACTTCTATCAGCCTGTCTAATCTTCCAGGCCTTATTATTGCAGGATCTATAATGTCCTTCCTGTTGGTGCATCCTATGATTTTGACATTTCCCAACGGCTTGAACCCGTCAAGCTCTGCCAGCAGCTGCATGAATGTTCTCTGAACTTCCCTTTCTCCGGATGTTCCGACGTCAATCCTCTTTGCAGCCAATGCGTCAAGCTCGTCAATGAATATTATTGAAGGCGCTTTCTCTCTGGCAAGCTGGAATATTTCCTTAACCTGCTTCGCTCCCTCTCCTATGAATTTCTGCACCAGTTCCGAGGCAACCAACTCAATGAATGTCGCGTTTGTTGACGCTGCAGCTGCCTTCGCAAGCAATGTCTTTCCTGTTCCAGGCGGTCCGTAGAGAAGGATTCCCTTTGGCGGCTGTATCCCTATCTTCCTGAACAGCTCCGGTTTCTTTAATGGAAGCTCGATGACTTCCTTTATCTCTTCAACCTGCTGCTGCAATCCACCTATTGAATGCCAATTGGTTTCTGGCTTTGATATTATCACGAATTTGTCGACATTGAAATTCTTAACAGAAGGAATCTTTTTGATGATTGTGAGATTTTTCTGCTCAACAAGGACATAATCTCCTGCAGAAAGCTTCTCGCAGTTGGGCGAAACATCCACAAGGAACTCATTTCCGTTAGCAAGCTTAAGAAGTACATTCTCCCCCATTATCTCCTTGACTTCAGCAGCAAGCAACGGGGTCCTTTGAAACTTTGCCAGCTCATTCTTAAGGTTGGCAACAGTCTCTTTGAGAAGCTTGTTTTCTGATTCCATCTGGCTTACATTGGCTGAATAGCCTGCCAGCATCTCATTGAATGCATCTTTCTTTGTTTCTGTATTGTTTGTATTCGACATCTCCTATAGGAAATCAATATTGCTTTTAAATATGTCGGAAATTTTCCATCAGGTTGAAACTGTGGCTGAAAGCCAATTGCTTTCATGATTGTGGAAAATTTCTGAGCACTAAGAACCACCAGTTATAGATAGGGGATTAAGCCTGGTGGTTCTTTAGTTTCTAATAAAATCACAAGATATAAAAATAACCGCAAACCCCCTTTCTATATGCAGTTTGATATTAATTTCGAGAAAGATGAGCAGCTTGATGCAGAGTTTCTAAATACTCTTCTTGCTAGAGAGAAGAATCTTGCTAAACAGGTTACAGAGCTCCAGAACTACCTAACAAAAAAGTATGGGCACGAGTTCGGCGGGTTTATCAAGATAAAGAACGACTTTGTCGATGGAAACTGGTTTATAGACTGCGGAAACTTCAAGAAAGTTCTGGAAAAGGAAGATACGCTAGAAATCCCTTCTACAATAAGATATTTCAGAGAGCAGGCGCATAAAAACAAAAAGTGATAATTAGATGCTCTCAACTTTTCCTGTAGACCCAAGTGTTAACTGTCCATATTGCGGCTCTAAATTGCACGGCAAGCGCTGGCATTCTGAACACAAGGACGAATTCCATTATAAGACCCATATCTGCAATTGCGGAAAGCATATCCGCGTAAAGGTTGACTTTTTGGGGTCAGGGCATGATGATTGGAACAAGCCGTCGATAGAAGACAAAATAATATCAGAAAAAAAGAATTAATCCTTCTTCTTTATCACTTTCTCAATAACTGCTGCATAAGCTGGCCTTGTTATGAATACGCCGATAGAAATGCCAACAATAGTTGTGAGTGCGAATCCCTTAAGCAATCCTGCTCCTGTGAATAAAAGCGGAATCATCGAAACTACTGCTGTGAAATAAGATGCCATGATGACGAAGAACGCCCTCTTGAATTTCTCTTTCCAGCCGAGCATCGCGTTTGTTTCTCCCCTCAATGTCTCATCTGTGATTACTATCTGGGAATCTACTCCTGTTCCTACTGCAACTATTATGCCTGCAATTGACGCCAAATCGAGATTCCATCTGACTAACGCAGCAAATCCTAAAAGTATTATGACTTCTGAAAACATTGTTATCGCGATAGGCAGTGTTATTCTCGCTTCCCTGTACTTTAAGAAAATAACCAGAACTACTGCTGCTATGGTAACAAACATCATTATGAGTATGCTTGTGATAAATTCGTTTCCAAGTGTTGGACTGATGCTGTCTATTTGTGCAATGTTCAGCTTGACCGGCAAAGAGCCTGTGAGCAGAACTGTCTGCAGTTTTTTCATGTTTAGAAGCGCATTAGTCCTTGCCTCCTGAATGTTCCTTCCAGTTCCAGAGCCTGAAATCTGTATGTCTGTAACAGCTCTTCCTTTCAAGTCAGCTCCAATGTTTAAAGAATCCATCTTTGAATCATCAAGGAATAAATCAAGAGTTTCATTGAGATAAGGCTCGCCTTTGTCTGTGACTACAGGAAGGTCTTTTGAGATGTCTGCCTGTTTTTGCGCTGCAGCAGGGTTAAGCGCTATCGAGAACCTGAACCTGCATACTGCCTCGTTCGTTCCTGATGCTCCGCATCCTGCTCTCGGGTCTATGCCTGCGCATTCAGCAGTCTGGCAGACATAAGTTATGTCCTTTCCGCCGATGAATACAGTCTTTTCACCAATCTTCGCCTCAAATTTTCCCTGGCTTGCCACAAGGCTTCTGACTTCCTCATCTGTAGCCCCGGCAATCTCCACCCTGACAAATTTGTTGCCGTACATATCGCTTACAGGCTGTATGACCACATCTGTGATTCCATACTTGTTGAGCCTCTGCTCCATGACAGAAACGACATTATTCAAAAGTTCCGTAGAAATATTTTCATCGCCTGACGGCTGCAATAAAACTCTTGTTCCGCCCTGAAGGTCCAGCCCCTTTCTCAAGTTTGTTGTTGGAGCTTGAGAAACAGTTATCCCCACATAAGCCGGCTTTTCTGGGTAGTAAACTCTTTCTTTTGTGATCTCTTTTTGCTGTGTTATGTTGATTGTCTTGTTCAGAGTTTCATTGAAAACCTCTGTTGTGATGTTTTCAATCCTAGTTTCATTTAGCGTTATATCCTCAAATGCAACTTCTGGAATAACTCTGTATAAAGTATTACTTGTCTGTATCTGCGCTGTTATGTTCGGCTTTAATTGTTGGATAGCGGAATAATAATCCTGTTCGGTTTTTATTTGGACATTGTTAATTGAAATTATCCTTTCCCTGGACATTAAGGTTGATGACGCTTTAGGCGATTGTATGCCTGCAGTATAAGCAGGGCTGTCTTTTATCACAGTCCTTATCATTACGCCGTTATTAAGCGGATTAGGCATTATAGCTACGAGAGAGAAGAACAAGAAAATTAGCATAAGAATTACTCTCCAGTCCCTGAATATGTCCTTAATCATTATCTTCTACCTTCTTCTGCTTGCTTTCAAGCCACCATCTTAGCAGGCCTGCATTCTGAATCCATGTGTTCCACAAGTCTGCGCAGAGCCCGATGAATAATATCATCATGATTTGTTTCAATGTTTCTGAAGGGGTTGCAAAATAGGCAATTCCTGTTGCAGCCATCGCTGCCAAAGTCATTATTGAGCCTGTCTTGAAAGCATCAACTATCTTCTTGAATATTGTTCCTTCTCTTTTCAAAACTCTTGTAGTGAGAAGTATGTCTGTATCTACAGAATAACCTGTAAGCATGAGAAATGCAGCAACTCCTGCTGTTGAAAGTTTGATGTGGAATAATATGAGAACTGCCCACGGGAAAATGATGTCTGAAAATGCGCACAATATGATATAAGATGAAGGCATAAGCTGCCTGAAATATATGAATACCACAATGCTCATCAGCACAAATGCGATCGCGATTGCAATCACTGTCTGCTTGAAGAATGATGCGCCTAAGCTTGGGCCGATTGTTTCGACATTGATATTGTTCTGTTCCCCAACCTTTTCTTTTACATAAGCAACAAGCGCCTTGGAATCAGTATTGGTCGTCTCTACAATAAGGCCAACCTGCCTTCCTGTTGTTGAAAGCTCTCTTGCATTGACATCATCAGCAGGGAATTTTGCCCTTGCATCTGCCTGGAAACTATCAATATTAATCTGCTTGTCTGTCTGTACCGTAATAGTGGTTCCGCCCTTCAGGCTTATGCCCTTATCAATAAAATCGCCTGTTGTAACCCAATGAACGCCAATAACACCTATTGATAAAAGAAGTATTCCAAATGTTATTAACATCAACTGCTTGTACTTCTTGTCGTAAATGTGCTCAATCTTTGATATAATGGACATTAAACCACCTTTACTCGGAAAAGAAGCGGGGCATTAATAAATGTTTTGTTTAAAATCAGAGGATGAATATTGTTTTTATTCCAAGTGTGGAGCCTCTGAAGTTGTATCTGCAGTTTGTTCTTTGGTCTCCACCCCTAATCGAGCCAGGCATAGAAAACACATTTATATCTTCAATGCCGCATCCACAAACCCATAGAACATTGGGGCAGGATTCTGGAGCCTTGATTTAAGCTCTGGATGAGCCTGTGTAGCGCAGAAGAATGGGTGGTTTGGCAGTTCTATGAACTCCACAAGTCTTCCTTTTTCTGATGTTCCAGAGAAAACCATCCCATTTTTCAGCAATATGTCATGGAACTCTGGGTTGACTTCATACCTGTGCCTGTGCCTTTCAGAGACTTTTTCAGAATTTCCATATAATTTGTAAACTAGTGTTCCTTTCTTGATATCTGCAGTGTAAGCCCCAAGCCTCATGGTCCCGCCTTTCATGTCAACACTTTTCTGTTCAGGCAGTATATCTATTACAGGAGCACTGCAGTCTGGCTCGTTTTCTGTTGTGTTGGCTTTCAATTTGCAAACATATCTTGCAAATTCCACAACAGCAAGCTGAAGCCCGTAGCATAATCCCAGGAAAGGTATTCCATTCTCTCTTGCATATCTTATCATCTCAATCTTTCCTTCGACGCCTCTTCCGCCAAAACCGCCAGGGACTATTATTCCTTTAATGCCCTTCAATGCGTCCTTAAC
>CAIVOO010000099.1 GCA_903907555.1 uncultured archaeon
AAGCGCAGGCTTCCGTGGGCTGCCTCATAAGGCAGTCCTAATGATGTAATAACATGAGAAGGCTCAAGAGATTTTGCTGTGCAGGCAGAGCCTGTTGAAGCGCATATCCCTTTCTCATTCAGATGTAGAAGAACAGCCTCGCCTTCGATGTCAAGTATTGAAACATTGACATTGTTTGCAAGCCTTTTTGCTGGATGCCCGTTCAGAAATGCTTTTGGAATTTTAAGAAGCCCCTTGATTAGCTTATCTCGAAGAGCTATTAGGCGCTTTGATTCCTTTGATTTATTTTTTTGCATCAATTCAAGAGCTTTTGCAAATCCGACAATCCCTGGAAGGTTCTCTGTGCCGCTTCTCAGCCCGAATTCCTGCCCTCCTCCATGAACTATTGGCTCAATTACAATGCCTTTTCTTTTGTAAAGCAATCCTACGCCTTTAGGGCCGTATATTTTGCTTGAATTAAGAGTCATTAAGTCAACATTCAATTTTTTTACATCCAAATCAAGGAGCCCTGCCTGGCAGGCGTCTGTATGGAATGGTATGGAATGCTTTTTTGCAATCCTTCCAATCTCTTCCATCGGCTCGATAGTGCCTATCTCATTGTTTGCATACATTATTGTAATAAGAATAGTGTCATCGCGTATAGCTTTCTCGACATCTTTAGGATTCACAAGACCATATTTATCAACATTCAGGTAAGTTACATCAAAACCATTCTTCTCGAGATATTCGCAAGTGTGCAGGACTGCATGGTGCTCAATCTTTGAAGTTATGATGTGCCTTCCAGAGCTTGCAAAAGCAATCCCCTTGATTGCAAGATTTATGCTTTCAGTTCCTCCTGAAGCGAATATAATCTCATTTGGCGAGCAGTTCAGGATTTTTGCAATCTTTTCTCTGGCAGAATCCAGCGCATCTTTGGCAGCAAGCCCTGCATCATGCATGCTTCCAGGATTGCCGTAGCTTATAGAATTGTATTTCTTCATCTCCTTTTCGACTTCAGGGTCTATAGGAGTCAGTGCTGCGTAATCTAAATAGGATTTCATGATAGTATAGAAATGGTTTTGTTTTAAAAACCTTATGCAATTGTCATATTCCTGAACAATGCTGCTTTAGGCCCTAGATACCCGCCAGAATAAATTTTCTCTTTGGACAGCTGCATATTGCATACCATGTCAAACACGTTTCCGACAAGCATTCCGCCTTTTAATGGCGTCCTCTTGCCATTCTCATGCAAATAGCCGAGCCTTATCTCTGCGCTGAAATCCCCTGAATAAGGGTTTGGCGAGAATGATGAAAAGCCAACAACTTCATAGAATTTTCCATGCATAAGCTCGTTAAGGCTGGCAGAGCCGCTTCCTATCTCAATATTTCCGAGAGGACCTGACGGCGCAACTTTAAGATAGTCTGCATAACGCTTTGAAGCATAGTGCTTCTTGAAAATTCCATTTTCTATAAGCGCGGTTTTTTTTGCTGGAACGCAGTCTGTGTCAAATTCTGAGCTTCTTAAGCCAAGCGGGAGCAGAGGATTGTTTATCATTGTCAGCTTGTCGCCATTTATTTGCCCAATTTCCTTGCCAATCTTTAGTTTTGACAGCTTGAGATAGCTCATTCTTGCAGAGCTGTGTATCAAAACAGGGCTGTCGTACAGGTTTGGCACGAAAAATTCCTTGACAGCATCGCGCGTCAGCACAACATTTCCTGTAAACTGCTTGCAGTTCTGCGAATTTGATATGTCTTTGGCTATTGAAGAATAATATTTCACGAATTTTTCTACATCGACCTGCGAAAATGCTGTTTCCTTTATCATAGGAAGGTATTCCTGCTCTGTCTTCCCTTTTGCTGTCAGGACAGCCTCTGCATATACGCTGGATTTTCGCTCGTGCAAATCATTAGTGTGGCTTGTGCATAATGTTATTTCCTCGTCATCAGTCATCACTTCAAATCCGTTTATCGTAATGCTTTTTTCAGATTTAACTGCGCCTTTTATCTTGTTTGCAAATGAGTCAAATTTATTTTCATAGAACGATGGCTTTTTCTCGTCAAAAGTTTTATCATAAAGCTTTATTTTCGGATAATGCTTTGCTTCATAGATCGGCTCAAAAAACTTGTTCTTTGAAAGAGTGCATATGTGCAGTGCGTCATATATTTTCCTGTTGATTTCTGAAGGGCTGGTTATTGTCACAGTTCCCTCTCCGATAAGATTGCCGAATTTCTTGTAAACTGTTATTGCAGTGTCCTCTTTTTTTCCAAATAGGAAATCCTCCTTCTGCAATGATTTTGTGTAATAGCCATTTCTTGTATTTTTTGTCGTGTGGAAAATTTTCCAATAGGTTGCATCTGTCTTGTTCAGCCTTATTTTTATCTGGTCTGTTATCATGCCAAGTCCAAATCCTTAATCCTCAAATATGAGCCGCCTGTAGACACAGGAACCCATTCCTTGTGCCCTTTGCCGCAAAATCCTGTATCACTTATGTCAAACTCTTTGGAAACATCAAGAATATTCCCAAGTATTGTTGGAAGGTATCCTGTTATTCCAATATCGCGAAAAAATTCATCAACTAACTTGCCGTTTTTTATTCTCTGTCCGTAAATTCCTTGTATCTGGACGCCCCAGCCTTTCGGGTCTTCCATCCCGCCAGAGCCTTTTATCAAGTAAATTCCATCTTTTATTTTGCTGAGCATTTTTTTCATTGGAACAGTTCCTTTTCCAAAGAATGTATTTGACATCCTGGCATAGGATTTGTGGTCTATCCACTCGCATCTGCCGTTCCCTGTCCTTGGTATGTGCAGCAGCTTTGCGCTGAATTTCTCTGTGATAGGATCCCTGACAATTCCATTTTTTACAAGATAGGTTGTACTGGTTATCTGCCCTTCGTCGTCGAAGAAATAGCTGCCGTGCTTCAGCTTCAATGAAGGGTCATCAACTATTGAAACCTTGCTTGAAGCAATTCGCTTTCCAATATATTCCTTGGCTTTTGCCCTCTCTTTATACACAGTGTCTGATTCCATTCCATGCCCGAATGATTCGTGCGCCAGAAGCCCTGATATTTCAGGCGACAAAAGCGATTCATATTTTCCTGGCTTGATTCTCTTGGATTTCAGTATGTTTGAAAGATTCTTTCTCAATCCTGCAATCAGCTTGTCCGCTTGTTTTGTGACTTCGAATCCTGGAGCCAGTGTGCTTTCGTGCTCGTAAAGCGTGTCTCCGGAAGAATTAATTGCGTTTCCGACAATCACGAGGACAACTTTGGATAGGCTCTGGTCCAAGAATTTGTTTCTTGAGCAGAATATTTTGTAAGTCAACTCCTCGTCATAATCGACGCGGGCATTCTTCATCACAGGATATTTTTTTAATTTCGCAATATTTTTCTGAACAAAATCAGTTTTTTGTGAAAGTGATATGTTTGCAGGATTTATTTTTGGAATTTCCTTGAAAGATTTGTCAATGAAGCCTAACTGCTTTCGCTTGCCTGATTTTTTTATGCCTGCAACAAGCTCCTTCGCTTTCTGCTTCAAATTTGCAGGGCTGAAATCTGTTGTGTGGCATTCGACAAAAGAATTTCCATCAAAAGCCCGCATCTTGATGCCTGAATGGGATGTGTCAGAAACAGCTATTGTGGAAAAATCGCTTGAGACTTTGACAACATCCTCTTTAGCTAGCAGGATATCGCCATATTCAGCCCTATTTTCTATTATATTGATCAATTCTAGAAATAATTGCTTCCAATAATCCCTCTCAGTATTCCCAGCCATGATTTTTGATTCATAAGAAGATATTTAAAGATTGCGGATATTGCGCATTTATGCACTATAAAAGGATAGTTTTCCCGAAAGATGAGTCAAAACACAACAATATTGTTGAATGGTGGTATTTCAATGGAAACCTGAAAGATTCCAAAGGAAAAAAGTATTCTTATATGGACTGCCTTTTCAAAGTTGACAATAAGCGGGCGAAAATTCCTGCTTTGGGAATGCTGCCTTTAAGGAAATGGTATTTTTCTCATGAGCTGCTTTCTGATTTGAGCAAGAAAAAGTTTCACAGCCAGATACTTCCATACTTGAGTGTTGTTGATTTCGGCAATACAGGTTTGAATGTAAACTATAAATCTCCTTTCAGCAAAAAATCATATTCCATGTCTGAATATGGAAAATTCTGCTACAGGATTAAGTCAGAATATTGTGATTTGATTATGACTTCGAAAAAGAAGCCTATTCTTGAGGGAGGAAAGGGATTCCTTGAATACGACGGAAAACAGACTTATTATTATTCCCTGACTAATCTCAGCACCAAAGGCTTCATAATTGTGGATGGCAAGAAAATAAAAGTCTCTGGAAAATCCTGGATGGACCATCAGTGGGCTGATGCAACATATTCAAAAGATGGTTGGACATGGTTTTCAGTGCAATTGCATAATGATTTAGAGATAGTTTGTTACAATTATGGCAAAGGGCACATGCTTGCTAGCATGATCGACAAGCACGGGAAAACTTTTCACACGGAAAATGTTGAGATCGTTCCAAATGGAAAACACTGGAAAAGCAACATAACAGGGGCGAATTATCCAGTTTCGTGGATTGTTAGGATTCCTTCAAAAAAATTGGAGCTGAAAATCGATGCTATTGAAAAAGATCAGGAGATGGTGTTTGGCTACATAAATTACTGGGAAGGCCCGGTTTCTGTTTCTGCAACTATCGACGGAAGAAAAGTTGAGGGAGAAGGGTTCATGGAATTAGTCGGTTACCCTGTAAAAAACTCTGTAATAAAACAGCATGAAATCATGGCAATAAATCTGTTAAAAGGTTTGAAGAAGAAAATAGTTTAAAATCACTTAATCGCGTTAATAATATACGGCTGCACCTGTTTTTTTCTCGATACAACTTTTTTCAGCAATAGCGAATGCCCGCTGATTTTTGTCTTGAAAGCCCTTTCTATAACTGACTTGTCTCCGACAAAAAGAAGCTCTGTGTTGTTTGACACAATATTGGTAATCATCAATGCAAAAACATAATATCCTCTTTTCTTGGCAAGCTCTTCCATCTCAATCAGTAGTTTGTGCTTTATGTGGGAAATGTCTTTGAGGTTGATTACAGGAACCTGCCCTATCGCAACCAGTTTCTTATCCCTGAACTCCTTCAAGTCAGAAGTTATTATCTTTTTTGGGCTGTGCCTTATTATGTTGCATCCTGCTTCAAGCATCTCTGCTCCATACTCCCTGTAATCTACGCCAACAACCCGCGAAAGATGCTTGACAGCTTCCCTGTCACGTTTTGTTGTGGTTGGAGACTTAAGCAGGAGCGTGTCTGAAAGTATCCCTGAAAGCAGAAGACCTGCGACTTCCCTTGACATCTGCCTGTTGTAGAGCATAAACCTTTCGTAAATTATTGTGCTTGTAGAGCCCCTTACGTCGCTTTCGAATGGGATTGGGGCAATAGTTTTTATGTCTCCAGAAATCCTGTGATGGTCTATGACTTCTATTATTTTGGCTTCGTGTATGTCCTTTATTGCCTGGGAATATTCGTTATGGTCTACAAGTACAAGGACTTTTTTTGTTCCATCCCTAATCAATGCAGGAGGCTTGATCTTGAATCTCTTGAGAACGAAATTTGTTTCATCGCTTATGCTCCCAGCCCTCGCAGCAATGATGGTTTCATGGGGATGAAGCATTCTTAGAAGGGTTGCATAAGCTATTGCGCATGCGATGCTGTCTGTGTCAGGATTCTTATGCCCGACAACAAAGATTGTTTTCATAAATAGAATAATCTATGATATTATTTAAAAATGTTTCTAATAACCAAAAATTGGTCTTTATTTCCCTGAATTTCCGAAAAGAACTTAAAGATTATAAAGTCTCTGAAAACAATGTCAAAAAAAGAAACCGCCAGTAAAACAAAGCAAACAAGAAACTATGATGAATTCTTCCATGCGAATAATAGAGCTGAATGGCGTCGATGGTTGGAAAAGAACCATGAAAAAAAGAGCAGGATTCATCTCATAAAGTATAAAAAACACGTGGGTAATCCTACAGTTACCAGAATGGAAGCAATGGAAGAAGCCATCTGCTTCGGTTGGATAGATACCACTATTAAAAAACTTGATGATAAAAGATATTCTCAGTGTTTTGTTAGAAGAAATGAAAAGAGCAGATGGAGCAAAAACACACTTTCATATGGGAAAAAGCTTATTGCAGAAGGTAAAATGTCTACTGCAGGCCTGAAAGCCTACAAAGAAGGACTTAAGAAACCAACTATCGATCATAACATTCCGAAGGATGCTCCGATTCCTGAAGAGCTGAAAAAAGCGCTCCAGAAAAACAATCTATTAGAAAGCTTCAATAGTTTGGCTCCGTCGTACAGAAGAACCTACATCATCTGGATAGAACGAGCCAAGTTACCTGAAACAAGAGCCAAGAGAATAAATTCTATAATAATTAGAACAAAAGAGAAAAAGAAACCTGGAACTCTGAAAGTTTAGTCGTTCTCCACTCTCGGAGCAAGTATGAATGACAGCAATACTTTATCGACGACTTTGTACTCCATCTTCAATGGATAGTCCTTGTTGAAGCTTATTGTCACATTGTCTGATAATTTGCTTCCTGCTATCATCTTTTTCAGATATTCTATTGAATATTTTGCTTTTATTGCAGAGGTTGAATCCACTGCTATTTTTGTGTCGTCAGAGGCTGCTATCTCTATTTTTGCTTTTGTCAAGTCTCCTTCTGCATTTATCGTGAACTTGCCGTGCTCTGCCTGAAGCGATACAGAGTCTGCAACAATATCTACATCCTCTATAGCCTCATTTAATATTGATGAAGTTGTTACAATGTTGAGAGGGAATACCAAATCAGGCACTCTCTGCTCTTTCTCTACCAAGTCAATTAATGGCAATGAGAATGTTCTTACAGAAGTTCCCTTGAATGTCAATACCAATTGATTGTTCTTCAATTCCATAGTTACTGTGTCTGAAGGCTTTGCCCTTCTTAGAACCTGCTTGAAGTTTGATAAGTTAATTCCGATATCTACTGGATCTTTCAGTTCGTACTCAACAAACGTGCTTGATAAAAGCTTGAAGACAACCATGGCTACACTGGCAGGATCCATAGCAACTAACTCTACTGCATTAGGAGTTATGTGAAATCTAGCCTCGTTCACTAAATCAGAAATTATTGATATGCTATCTTTTAGGTATTTTGGCTCAGCTAATGTCAGTTTCATCTTTTAACCCCCTTGCAATAGTTTAGCCATTGCCTATTTATATATTTTGCTATTAGAGAATAGCCCTCTCACCATCAGAAAGCATGATTATGTTCTCGTCAGTATAGCCTATTTCCAGAGCCAGGTCTCTAAGGTTCTCCTTCATTATCTCAAAGCCGTGCGCAGGTATTATCTTTTTAGGCTTGAACATTGAAATCAAGTCGCGCATGTCCTCGCGCATGGCATGCCCGCTTGAGTGTATGTCTGTAAACATCCTTACACCCTGATGTTTTAACTCTGATTCTATGCGTTCAACATTTAATTTGTTGATTTCTGTCGGTATTGTATGTGATGAAAATATTACGATATCTTCTTTGTTGAATTTGAAGGGAAGCTTTCCGAAAGTCATCCTGTAAAGCATAGAATCTGGCTCGCCCTGATGCCCTGTAACCACAAGCAAGTATTTTTGCCTTCCGTGCTTTTCTATTTCCTTCAGTTTCCTTGTAGCTTCCTTGCTGTATCTTGTGATTTCGACTTTTTTTGAGAAATCAACTATTTTTGCAGCTTCTGCTGCAAGGGTGTATTTTGATAATGACCTGCCCATGAAAACAATCTTCCTTTTCATTTCCTTTC
Source organism: uncultured archaeon (assembly GCA_903907555.1). GTDB lineage: Archaea > Nanobdellota > Nanobdellia > Woesearchaeales > CAIVOO01 > CAIVOO01. Next base: position 7,822 of record CAIVOO010000099.1, read on the forward strand.
CGAACTCGATTATTGACTTTAGTCGCGCCATATGCGAAGCGAATGTTGTAACCACTACAAGTTTTCCCTGCGATTCTGTGCCAAGCATTACTTCCCTAAGCATTTCTTTTGCAACAGCTTCTGACGGAGTTTTCTTGAATTCCCTAGAATATGTCGAATCCATTATTATTGCGAGAACACCTTTTTTCCCAATTTCTCTCAACCTATCATAATCAGGCTTTTTTCCTAATACTGGTGAATTGTCAAGCTTGAAGTCATTTCCGTAAATGACTGCTCCATATTTTGTGTGCAGAACAACCATTGCTGTCTGCGGTGTGGAGTGTGTCATGTTGACAAACTCAACCTTGATGTTTGGCGTAAGATTAATGAAAGAATTTGGATTTAGAACCTTAATCTCATTCCTGAATCTTATTTTCTCATCTCGGATAATTGCTTTTATGACTTCTGCTGTAAAAGGAGTGCACATTATAGGCGCATCAAAACGATTTGCCAGGAAAGGCAAAGCTCCGACATGGTCTAAATGAGCGTGCGATGGGATTATTGCAACAACTTTCGATTTCCAGTCATCAATCGCTGAAATATCAGGAATTGCCCCTGCACGCATCAGTACATTAGGATCAAGATTCCTTATAATCTCATCTTTAGTAAATCGTATGTAAGAATCGAGATATACGCCCATATCAAAGATAATGACTTCATTATCAATCTTGATGGCAGTCATATTCTTTCCAACTTCATTATAGCCGCCAACAGCGCAAATTTCAATCATAGATGTAAGTTAATTATGCTTATTTATAAAATTAAGTGTTATTATTTTCCTAGTGTGGGCGGCATAGCTTCATTTGTTGTATGTTTTACCAAAGCCCCCACAGCCCCCTAAAAGAATAAAAGAAAAAACTAAACCCCGAAGTTCTGCTTCAGGAAGTTTATCATTATCTGATTTCCAGCCAGCTGGTAGGCTGACATTGCGCTGTTAATCAGGTTTTCCTTGAGGAAAACATCTCCTAAGTAGCTTAACTTCTCTTTGTTGTCAGAAAGCCTGAATGCTTCTGCTGCATAAGCATATTTCCCATCCTTGATGCAGGCATCGCCTATTTTACAGAGCATGTCTGAATTGTGAAGTATTGAGAACACTTCTATTGCTGTGTCGAATTTTCCTTTCTTGAAGCATTCCTCTCCAACAGTCAGGAGCTTTGCTGTGTCTCCCAAATTCTTGAATGCCTTGACAGCTGTCGCCATGGCGCCTTCTCTCAAGCACTTATCTCCTATCTCTCGGAGCTTGTCGGATGCGCCTGCTAATGCATAAGCATCGACAGCGTTTGTGAAATTGCTTAGAACCTTGAATTCGTCTCCGACTTTTACAAGGCGCTCCTTGTTTCCTGTGACTGTGAATGTCTTGATTGCCTCAAGATATTTCTGTTTCTTGAGATATTCGTCTCCAACCGCGTTCAGAATTTCATTCCTCGTTGCTATGTCGAACATAGAAAGGTCTACTTTGTCTATTCCTTTCTCCAGAATTGTGGGTACTAATCTCGAAAAGTCAGCCATTTTTCACCTCTAATAGATATGGCTTTCTGATAACCATACTTATTTATAAATGTTACTATTTTATCTATTCAATAATGAAAACAATAATCGTCACAGGAACGCCTGGAACAGGAAAAACAACCATTGCAAAAAAAATTGCTAAAGAGCTGAAATGCTTGTATTTGGATGTGACTGCATTGATTAAAAAGAAAAAATTATATGATTCCTATGACAGGAAAAGCAAATCTTTTGTTGTTGACACAAAAAAATTGAATAAAGAGCTTGTGAAAATTGTTAAGAAAGGAAATGTTGTTGTTGATTCTCATCTTAGCCACTATCTGCCTGCAAAAAATGTTGATTTGTGCTTTGTCACGAAGTGCAATCTGAAGGAATTGAAGAAAAGATTGGAGAAAAGGAAGTATTCTTCAGAGAAAGTTCGCGAAAATTTAGACTGCGAGATATTCGATGTTTGCTTAAATGAAGCTAAAGAAGCAGGTCACGATATTGTTGTGGTTGATTGCTCAAAAAAAAGATAAAATAAAAAATTAAATTTCTGATATTGTCATTACTAGAGTTTTAAGTCCTGCCTTTACATTTGCATCCATGCCTATCAGGTATGTGACTCCTGAGCGGTCTGCCGCTGCTAGCAAGTCTTTTTCGACTGAGCCGTCAAGCAGTACTGCATACACTCCTGAATTCATGCTCTTTAATGTCGGCATCAATTCCATGACTGGAACCTTGCCTAATGTGTTGAGCTTTTCGTCCAGAATATATGCTCCTCTTGTTCCGACTAGGCTGTTCATTATTGCTAAGAACTTGTTCCTCTCGTCACTTGAAAGCCTAGACTTCTTTATGACTGGAGGCGCCATTGGACGCTGCTGCTGTTGAGGCATTGGCTGCTGAGGCCTGTTGAACGTTGGCTTTTGCGAAAGCCTTTTCTC
>CAIVOO010000100.1 GCA_903907555.1 uncultured archaeon
ACAGAATTCATCAACCTTGCTTATGCAGCAGGAAAGAACATACTTTTCGAAGGAGCTCAGGGAACATTCCTTGACATTGACCACGGCACATACAAGATGGTCACTTCATCGAATACAACAATCGGCGGGGCTTTCACAGGCACTGGATTCGGCGGCAACATAGAAACAAGGATTGGAATACTGAAAGCCTATGTCACAAGGGTTGGCGAAGGGCCTTTCCCGACAGAATATGGCGATTACGAAACCACAAAGCTTGAAAAGAAAGTCAACCACGAAGAAAAGATTGCATTGTACGCAAAGATAAATAGCGGACAAGCAACCCCGCAGGAGATGGGGCGTTATCTAAGAGCCATAGGCAGCGAGTTCGGAGCAACAACAGGAAGGCCTAGAAGGACAGGAGCCCTTGACTTTGTTGCAGCAAGGCGAGCTGCACAGCTTAACGGATTCACAGGATGGTTTGTCACAAAGATGGATGTTCTCGACGGGATTAATGCCCTCGATTATTGCGACAGCTACCTGAGAGATGGGGAAAATGTACGCATCTTCCCATTCGACCTTGAAGGCATCGAACCAGCGCTGTCAAAGATAAACGGATGGAGCACTCCTGTAGCAGGACTTCGCGAATTCAGCAGGCTGCCTGAAGAAGCAAAGAACTACATAAATCTCATAGCTGAAAAGACAGGAGTTCCTGTCAAGTATGTGTCAACAGGCTGTGAAAGGGATGATGTGATTATATTGTAATTGTTTTTTTATCTATATTTAACCGCACCATTTAAATATAGGAAATGCATAATTTCCTAAAAACGAGGTGATTTTGATGACATCACAGAATCCATTTAGTAATATTACAGAGGCAGATATTAATTTAAATCCTGTTCAAGAGCAAAAAAAACGAGGCTTCTTTGCATGGCTGTTCGGCAGCAAGCCAGAAGCCCAAATAACTTCTGTTCAATTTGCGAATACTAGCCCTAACAGGGAGAAAGTCCAAGGCATATTAAACGAGGCGCTGACAGTGCAGACAGAAGAGACTATGCGAAAGCAATTATTTGATGAGACTGTGAAATCAAAGCAGAATTATGATCTTAAGAACGAATCTGAAAAAAAATTTTATGTCGGCGTCGTTACAGGATTCCTTACCGATTTTGAAAAAGCAAGAAATAAATTAAATGTGCTGAGCACTAAAATGACACAGGTTAAGGTTGATAATATGACTCCTGCTGATAAGAAAGACAATGAGCTTGAGGTTGTAATCAATGTCCAGCAGAATAACATTGCCGCTCTTTACGCAAGAATAGGAACTTACATGAAGGAAGTTGCTGCTGAAATAAACCGCACCAAGTAATTCAAGAAGTAGCGACGATTAGCGAAACATACGGGACTTCTATTTTTAGCCCTTTTCTAGAGCTGTCTTCTTTCAGCTTTCTCAAGAACGGAAGAATGTATGTCTCATGATTTTGTGTGACTTTAGTTACAACATCATTTTTTACAGCATCTGGAAGAAAATGACGAACAAGCAGAGGGATTTTGTGAGGCGAGCTGTCAAGGACTTTCACAGTCTGCTCTATCTCGTCAGCAAGGGCTGATTCATTGCATGATACTGATTCAAGATTTGCTGTGAAATAATTGACGTTAGAAGGATTGTAAGCGATATTCATCACAAAATTAACTCTCGGCTGTATGATGACTGGAAACGATTCATGCAGCAATTTGCACAATGGATCCCTTTCCCACGCAGGATTCCTGATTGTGATTTCAGGATAAAGAATCACCTGCCCTCTTGCCTGTTCAGGCAGCTGGCTGTGCTTTTCCTTATGCTCGACAATGCCTTCTATTCCTGTATTGATATCAGCAATAACACTTCTTATTTTTATTTCGCCTATAGAATAATACTGATTTACGCATGCTAGTCTGTGCATTAAGGCTTGTTCTGGCATATCCAGACGAGGAAGTTAAAGGCATTTATAAAGGTTAGCATAATTTAGTACTATAAAGTAGTTATATAATAAAGGTGAAAAAGTATATAAACAATAGTTCAAGAAAGGCTTTTATGGAGTTTAATGCTTCTAACACCCTTCGTTATACATAGGAATTTAAGGGAGATAATGAAGGATGTGAAAACATGACAGAAGCAATAAAAGACTATGAAACTATAATGAAAGACTATAGCTTAAAACAGATTGAGCTATTAAAGAACACTAAGGGATTTACCGAAGAACAG
>CAIVOO010000101.1 GCA_903907555.1 uncultured archaeon
CTTGACAATTTAGAGGATGACAGGGTTAAAGTTGTCTTCTATCCAGCATATTTGAGCGGTGCAGACGGACTGCTTGACTTGAATTATTATGAAACTATTTCAGGATGCCATCTCGGCGTTTTCCCGTCAGCTTACGAGCCTTGGGGCTACACACCTCTCGAGGCAGGAGCTTTAGGAGTTGCTTCAATCACTACAGACTTGGCTGGCTTCGGGCAATACATAAACAAGCAGCGTCCGAAAGAGATATGCCAGGCAGACCATTGCGATGTATTGAAAGAATCAGGAATATATGTCATAAGAAGAAACAAGAAATCGACGCAAGAGATAGTTGACGAACTGTACAATGTGCTTTATCACTATCAAACTCTTGAAAAGCCTGAAAGGATTGAGAATAAAATCGAGGCAAGAAGGCTTGCAATGCTTGCTGACTGGAAACTGCTGTTCAATAATTACATAAGAGCGTATAACGAAGCGGTAAAAAAGGTATACAAATAAAATGGAACTTCGAAAAGACTACATACTTGACAAATATGTCATAATTTCCGAATCCCGAGGGAAAAGGCCTCACCAGTTCGCTTCTGTGGAATCAAAAGATGTCGGAACCTGCTTCTTCTGCCCTGGGAATGAAAGCTACACCCCAAATGAAATCATAAGGACTAATGATTCAAATGGAAACTGGAAGATGCGCGTTTTCCCAAATAAGTTCGCAGCCGTAGACAAGGTTTGCGACGGAAACTGCAAGCCTTTCATACAGACTGACAACCAGTTCTACACTTATGCTTCTGCATATGGTTCACATGAAATACTTGTTGAGACTCCTGAACACGAAAAACAGCTATGGGACTTGAGCGAGGAAGAGATAACAGCTGTATTCAAGGTTTACAAGGAAAGGATTAGGGAGCTGATGAAAGACGAGCTCATAAAATTCGTTGCAGTTTTCAAGAATTCAGGCAAGGAAGCTGGAACATCAATAGTCCACACACATTCGCAGATAATTGCAATAAATTTTGTGCCGCCGTTTGTAAGCGAGAAGCTAAGTGCAATAACGCACTACAACTATTGCCCTTACTGCAAGATAATGCAGACTGAAAAAGATTCTTACAGAAGATGCTTTGAGAATGAAAGATGGATTGCATTCACTCCATACGCTTCAAAATTCCATTATGAGATATGGGTTCTTCCGAAGAAGCATATCAGCACAATGGAAGAGTTTGATGACAAAGATTTCACAGAGCTTTCTAAAATTATGAAGCTTGTTTTGACAAAGCTAAAAAGCATAAATGCGCCATACAATTATTATCTGCATTACTATCCTAGAAAAGATTTCCATTTCATGATAGAGGTGACACCAAGACTTGCAACCTGGGCTGGATTTGAAGAGGATACAGGAATAATAATAAATTCAGTCAGTCCAGAGCTTGCTGCAAAGTTCTACAGGGGTGAAGAGTAGTGTCGCTTTTCAAGGAGTATGACATCAGAGGAGTATATCCTGCAGAACTTAGCGAGGAAGAAGCGATTCTTATTGGAAAATCTATAGCAGCTTATTCCAGAACTAAAAAAATTGTTGTCGGAAGGGATGGAAGGCTTTCATCGCCAGCGCTTGCCAAGAGCTTGATAAAAGGAATAACAAGCCAGGGCGCTGATGTGGTTGACATAGGAGTTGTCTCGACGCCAATGCTTTATTACGCAGCCATCAAGATGAAATCCTGGGGTGTTATGGTGACTGCATCGCATAATCCCAAAGAATACAATGGTTTCAAAACAATTGACAACAAAGGAGTCATGAGGCATTATTCTACTGGAATGAAAGATGTTGAAAAGATTTATGTGAAAAACATCTTTCAGAAAAGAAAATCAGGAACAGTTGTTAAAAAAAACATACTGCCAAAATATCTGGCTGAGCTGAAAAAATCATTCAGCGGTAAATTCGGAGCCAAAGCCACAATAGATTTCTCGAACGGAAGCGGCTCTGTTCCTAAAAAAATATTTGACTTGCTGAAAATAAAGCACAGAAAGATGTATGACAGGATTGACGGAAATTTCCCGCACCATGAATGCAATCCGCTAAAGCCTGCCGCATTAATCGCGCTGAAAAAAGCAGTTGTTATAGAAGATTCGGATGTTGGGATAATATTTGACGGCGATGCTGACAGGGTTGGTTTTATTGATGAGAATGGAGACGTCGCAGAGCCTGATTTCATATTCATACTGCTTGCGATGCATGAGCTTGAAAAGAAGCAGGGAAATTTCTATCATGATTTGAGATTCAGCAAGTCTGTCGAGGAAAACATTCCGACAGCGCATAAATTGAGGGTTGGCAATCCATTCTTCAAGGATGCCTTGCGAAATGACAAAAAATCAATACTTGCTGCAGAGCTATCAGGTCATATAATGTACAAGGAGCATTACAACATAGACGATGCGCTTTATGCCTCGCTTAAATTGCTGCAGTACTTATCGCACAGGAAGGAGAAGCTCTCAAAATTAATTGCATCGCTAAAGAAGTATTACAAGTCTGAAGAGATTAATCTTAACGTGATTGACAAGGATGCAGCGCTCCTGAAAATTGAAGACATATATTCCAAATATGAAATCGAGAGGATTGACGGCATTACAGTAAAAGGAAACGGCTTCTGGTTCAATGTGAGAAAAAGCAATACAGAGCCGCTGATTCGAGTTGTGATAGAGGCAGGCACAGAGGAAAATTTATATAGAGTCAGGGAGAAGCTCTTATCAGAGCTAAGATGATAAAATCAAAATATCTTCAAACAGCAATAAAGGCAGCCAGGGCTGCTGCTGTAGTCCTGATGAAGGATTTCAAGAAGAGGCATGTCAAGCATTTCAAGACAGAATCTGATTTTTCCACAGAAGCTGACATAGGCGCAGAAAAAATCATTCTTAAAATAATTAACGAAAAGTTTCCAGACCACAATATTGTAACAGAAGAGTCGCAGGAGATTGATAATAGCTCTGATTACACATGGATAATTGATCCTTTGGATGGCACAATCAATTATGCCACAGGAATTCCTTATTTCTGCGTTTCGATAGCGATGGCATTCAAAGGCAGGGTAATGGTTGGCGTTGTATTGAACCCGCATGACAAGGAGCTGTTTTATGCAGAGAGAGATAAAGGCGCATACCTTAACGACAAGAGGATACATGTTTCTAAAGTTTCTGATATCACACGTTCGTATATCGCAGGGCCGATAAAAGTTACGGAATTGATAGAGCCAATAATGAAAGTAAATAAAATCGGCTACAGGATATTCGGCTCTTCCGAGCTGGATTATGCGAATGTTGCCTGCGGAAGGATAGATGCGCGCCTGAAGCCGAGCTCTATGAAAATCTGGGACTTCGCAGCAGGATGCCTGCTTATCGAGGAAGCCGGCGGAAAAATCACAGACATTGAAGGTGACAAATGGACTCTGGAATCCAAACAGATAATTGCAAGTAACGGCAAACTGCATAACAAA
>CAIVOO010000102.1 GCA_903907555.1 uncultured archaeon
GTTGTTATCGCAGGAGAGCTTCTGAAGAATGCTGAGCGATTGCTGGATCAGGAAATTCATCCAACGGTCATTGCCCGCGGCTATAGATTAGCTGCTGACAAGGCACTTTCTGTGTTGCATACTATGTCTGAAACTATTTCTGAGAAAGATGATGCTATGCTGAAAAAGGTCGCTATGACTGCAATGATTGGAAAGGGCGGTGCAGAATCTTCAAGGGAAAGGCTCGGAGATATTTGTGTAAAAGCTGTAAAACATATAATTGACAGGGTTGATAACAAAACAAACATTGACGCTGACAATATCAAAATCGAAAAAAAGGTCGGCTCTGGTGTTGAAGACACTGAACTGATTGAAGGGATTGTTGTCGATAAGGAGAGAGTGCATTCTGGAATGCCAAAGCTGATGAAAAATGCAAAGATTGCTTTGCTTGATGCAGCTCTTGAAATAAAAAGTACAGAGATTGATGCTAAAATTCAGATTACAGACCCATCGCAGATGCAGGCATTTTTGGATATGGAAGAGAAGATGATAAAGCAGATGGTTGATATGATAGTCAAGTCAGGAGCAACTGTTGTTTTCTGCCAGAAAGGCATTGATGATGTTGCGCAGTACTATCTATCAAAGCATGGAATATATGCGTGCAGGCGCGTGAAGAAGTCTGACATGGACGGGCTTGCAAGGGCTACAGGAGCAAAGGTTGTCAGCAATGTTGATGACTTGATTGCCAGCGACTTGGGGCTTGCTGGTGTTGTTGAAGAAAGGAAAGTCGGCGACGAGAACATGACTTTTGTCAAGGAGTGCAAGCATCCGAAAACAGTCACAATACTTGTGAGAGGCGGAACAGAGCATGTTGTTGATGAAATAAAGAGAGCATTGACAGATGCTGTTGGTGACATTGTCGCTTCATTGAAAGACGGCAAGGTTGTTGCAGGAGCAGGAGCTTCTGAAATTGAATTAGCACGGCAGATAAGGCAGTTCTCAGAATCATTGTCTGGAAGGGAGCAGCTTGCTGTGCAGGCATTTGCTGAATCAATGGAATCTATACCGAAAACACTTGCTGAAAATGCTGGTTTAGACCCGATTGATATGCTTACAGAGTTGAAAGCAGCGCACGACAAGGGCAGGAAATGGGCAGGCATAGATGTGTTTACAGGCAAAGTAATGGATGCATGGAAAGAAGGGATAATCGAGCCGCTGAAAATAAAGACTCAGGCAATATCATCTGCTTCAGAAGTTGCTGTCATGATATTGAGAATAGATGATGTAATAGCTTGCGGAAACAAGCCATCAGGACCGCCTTCAGGAATGCCTCCGCAAGGAATGATGGAGTAAAATAACAAAAGGTTTTTAAACGCTATATTCATTTATTCATTTATATACTGGTAAAAAGAGGTGCCAATATGGACGATGATTATGCTATAGTTCCAGAAAAAGAAGTTCTGCAGATGAAGAGGGATCTTGAAAGCCTCAAGAGAAACCCATTATCAGGCATTGATTCTGGAAGCGATTTGATAACTTCTATGAACAATTTAACAAAGGCTATTAATTCTTTGATAGAGCTTTTCCAGAAAGCAGCTGAAGAAATAAAGCTGGAAGACAAGAGCTCGGAAGCTATCGTCAAGAAGGTCGAGCCGTTGTTCGAAAAGATTGACATGCTCGTCGACCAGAACAAGAAGATAGCGAAAGGCATTGTTGCAGTCGCTGACATGCTCGAGGCAAAGCAGGAAGAAAGGCCTGCTCCACAGCAACAGCAAGCGCCTTATCCAAGGCAGCCAATGTACGGGCCTGCGCCTATGCCGCCGTCCCCTCCGATGGGAGCATTTCAGCCGCAGCCATTGATGCCAAGGCCATTGCCTCCACAGCCGCCATTAGGACAGCCTAGAAAAGGCTTATTCTAAGATGGAAGAAAAATCTGTTAGCGTGCCTGCATTCAAGCATTTCTTTAGGCATTTATGCAGGGCACAAGCGGAATTATCTGGAAAACAAATAATTAAGCAGCAGATAGAGACTAAAGTCAGAGCTGTAAAATCCAAAGTCCAGCAGAAAAAAATTGACAAGGATGCTCTTATGCAGCAGATGGAGATTCTCGAGACTGAGCTTAAGGATATGGTTGACAATGAGAGAAAGATTTATGCAAATCAGGCGAAGGAAGCCGAGCTTGTAAATAAATTGCAAGAGAAGGTTGCTCAATTCGATTTTTCAGAAGCCAAGATAAAGCCTTTTGAGGATTTCGAGAAGATTTCTGCAAAGCTGGATGAAAATTCCAGGAGAATAGAAAAAATAAATCAGGATGTTTCACAGCTCTCGCAGAAAGTGGTGCCTCAGGAAAGAGTCAAGATACTCGAATCAAAAGTTTTTGTGACGTCAGCGCCAAGCGGCAGCGTTATACAGGAAGCTGAAAGGGACTTGCAGTCGCTTGAGGGCAGGTATGCAAAGCTCAAGAAGAGTGGGAAGTACAGCAAGAAAGACTTGGCAAGAGTTGAACAGCTGATTGCTAATCATAAAATAAAGCTTGTACAGCTGAAAAGCAATAAGTAAAGAGGTGCATTATGGATAAACGTAAAGTTGCTATTGTCGGAGCTGGTTTTGTCGGCTCGACAGCTGCTTATGCCATGCTGGTCCAAGCAATCGCTGAAGAAATAGTTCTTATCGATATCAACAAGGAAAAGGCAGAGGGCGAAGCTCTTGATTTGGAGCACGGCATACAGTTCATGCATAATGCGAAAATAACTTTTAGCAATGATTTCTCTGCATGCGCAGGAGCAGATGTTGTTGTTATCTGTGCAGGGCTGGCGCAGAAGCCAGGCGAGACAAGGCTTGACTTGGTAAAAAAGAATGCAGTAATTTTCAAAGAGATGGTTCCTAAGCTTGTGTCTGCGAATAGGGAAGCGATATATCTTGTTGTCTCAAATCCAGTCGACATTATGGCTTTTCTCACACTGAAATATTCAGGGCTTTCGCCAAATAAGGTTTTTGGAAGCGGAACATCGCTTGATACCGCAAGATTCAGATATTATATTGGAGAAAGATTAAGCGTTCATCCATCAGCAGTGCACGCGTACATTATGGGCGAGCACGGAGACTCAGAATTTCCAGTCATTTCCAACGCAACAATCGCAGGACTGAAGATTTGCGATGTCGAAGGCTACAACTGTCAGATGATGATGGAGTGCTATGACAAGACAAAGAAGGCAGCTTACGAGATTATCGCAAGAAAAGGAGCAACATATTATGCTATCGGATTAGTAATTTCTAAAATTGTGGATGCAATCCTGAGTGATGAGCATCACGTGATGCCTTTATCAGTGTATCTGGACAATTATTACGACGAAGGCGGGCTTTGCATGAGCGTTCCCTGTGTGATTGGAAAAGAAGGCATTGTCAAGAAATACCAATTGCCTCTCGCGAAAGAGGAGCAGGACAAGCTGCATAACTCTGCGAAGATATTGAAGGATATTCTAAAGCAGGTTTATCCTTGATTTGATGTAAGGCGAGAAATATTCTTTGTACTTTTTTTGCAGGTTTGGAAGTTTCCAATCATTGGGATTTATGACTTTTCTGCAGTTTGGAGAGCCACAATTGCATTTGAAACTTTGTTTTACTGACTCGCAAAATGCGTAATCAAAAACCAATTCTTCATTAGGTTTTATGTCCTTGATTGCCATAAGGGTAATGGAATTCTTAAAACCGCAGTTTGGGTTGCATGAGTGATTGTATACTCCCTTTTCTTCAAGCTCTTTTCTAGAAGTGGGTACGATAAAGAAATTATCATCAATCTGGATTCCGACATCACCCATTATTTTACTATATTTTTCAATCTCTTTGGTAGGCACTATAACCCCTCCTAGAACTGCTACAGCTTCGCCTTTTGAAATTGGTTCAGTAGCTATTACTCCTAATCCTTGTATTTTGGAGTTTATTGGTTTGGCTTTTGGAGTAATCCACCTGTGCGGCCAAATTTTATGAATGTCATCCATAGCTCACATGAAGTTGTGCTGATTATTAAATCTTATGTTTTTAGAAAATTCTATTTCTTTATATTCCTACAAACGCACTTCAAGAAATCCTTGTCAAATTCATGCACGCTTTTTCTGTAGACAAAATCTTCTATCGCTTTCTTCGGATTTTTATTGTTGTATAGAATGTTGTAAACCTCTTCTGCCAGCGGAAGCTTTATTTTGTATTCCTTTGCAAGCTCAACCATCATCTTTGCTGCTGCAACGCCCTCTGTAACCTGCCCTATCTCTTTCTGGGCTTCGTCGACAGACTTGCCTGAGCCAATCATGAAGCCTAGCTTCCTGTTCCTTCCGCCTTCTGATGTTGCTATCAAGTCGCCGACTCCTGACAATCCGCAGAATGTTATTGGATTAGCTCCCATTTTCACGCCTAAATACATCATCTCGTAGAATCCTGATGACATGACCAATGATTTTGCATTGCATCCTAATTTAAGTGCGTCCGCTATTCCGACGGCTATAGCCATGGAATTCTTCAGGCTGCCGCCTAACTCCACTCCTATCAAATCATTGTTTATCTGGACTGTAACGACTTTTGTTGTCAAAGCTTTCTGAGCTCTGGCAAGAATTTTTGGATTCTTTGAAGAGATAACAACTGCTGTCGGCAGATTCTTTCCAATCTCGTGGGCTATCGAAGGGCCTGACAATGAAACAACATTCTTTTTGAATCTCTTGTCAATATTAGCTTCGATAATCTCAGACATCCTCTTGTGGGTTTTCGCATCAATACCTTTCGCAACATTGATTATTATCTCATTTCCTTTCAGAAAATTGTTGATGTTCTTAGTCATTGTAGGAATTATATGTGATGGAACTGAAAGAATTATTATTGTGGCGCCTTTGACAGAATCCTCTATGTCGCCGTAAGCTGTTATGTCTTCAGGAAGGATTACTCCTGGCAGATATTTCTTGTTCTCATGGTCTGTGTTTATGTCATCAACAACATCAGGCTCTATTGTGAATAATCTGATATTTTTATGTTTAGAAGAAAGAACGAAAGCAAGCGCAGTCCCCATATTGCCTGCGCCAAGTATGGCGATTTTCTCACTCATTTTCTCTTGGTGTAGGCATCGAAGTCTTTCGATTTGCTGTGGAACTTATTCCACTGCACATATTCTGCTTCCTCTTTTTTACCAAACAATCTCTTGAAAAATCGAATTATTGATTTCATAGCGAATGATAAACTGTTTTTTATTTAAAAATGTATTTGTTTATTATTCTCAGTTATGGCTTTAGCAATCCTTTTGGGAAAAGATTGAATGTTATCTGTTCTTTTATTATGTAGTGTTCTTGTTCATCTATTATTTCTGCGTATTTTTTTCTTAGGTTTCTTGATAGGTGGTCTATGCCTTCAGGTGTTTTAAATGCGCATGCGAATATCATGTTGAATCCTGTGATGTCGAAGAATGCGTATGTGATGTTTTCGTCTGATTTGATGATTTTTTTTATGCTGTCCATTTTTTCTTGCGAGACATTCTTCAGCCTGATTTTGTACAAGTATTCTGTATAGCCTAATTTCGGCAGTGATACTTCTGGGAAGAATCTGATAATTATGCCATTATCTATGAGGTTTCTTATCCTGTATCTGACTATGTCTAATGTAAGATTCAATTTTTGTGCTATAGCAAGATATGATAATGAAGAATCTTCATTCAATAAATTAAGTATTCTCCTGTCATTAATATCAATCTCGTATTTCTTCATAATTTTTTCTTTACGCATTAAAGGCTCTAGCTTTAGGTCTTTGTAGAATTCAGCTATTAGATGCTCTACCCTTAATGGATGCATTGATGAATACATCTGATAAGTATTTAGTAAGCTGCCGAACTTTTGTATTATTTCATGGATTATTTTATCCATGTGTCCTAGGTCTTGGTATATGAATTCCGCGAATATGTCCCATTCCCCTGACAGGGTTACAACCCAGTCTGCATATTCATGGTTTCTGAAGTATTCTATAATATCCTTATTTTCGTAGATATCTTCATTGAATTTAAGCAGCAGCGTGAATGTGTCTAGATTCAGAGATCCTATGTTGATTACTGAAGCGAACTTTGTAATAATCCCCTTGTTAATCAGCCGCTCTATCCTGTACTTTATAGCATTCTTGCTCAGGCCTACCTGCTTCGAGAGCTTGGTTTGGCTCGCCCTTCCATCTAATGACAGATAATATAACAGTTTTCTATCCTTTACGTCCAGAAGCTCCATATTGTTGCATAAATCAGTATTTATATATAAACTTTTCCTAAAATACGCAATAATTAGATAATAAGTTTGATATATTGAGTAAATTATACCACTAATAAGTTAATATTTATCAAAAAGGAGGCAATCAAAATGTTAAATGAAAAAAAGGACAGGATGCCGTGGGAAATCAGGCCGCATTTGTATGAAACATACCAAGGTAGGGCAGTAACGATATTAGGAGCTGAATTAGGCTTCAAAGGGTGGTAAGAATGGCAAGCCAAAGAACATATGCAGGTAAATGGCTGAATTACAACGACTTAGATCCACTGCTGATTAAGACCTGGATTGCTGTAGGTGGGATTCCAGAAGTATCTGCAGCCAGAAGTATTGATGAAAAAGCAGTGCTAGAGTCATGCTCTAAACCTTCTGCTTTGGCAGCTTTAGAATATATGCAGAACAATCCAGATGCCCAGTTAAATAATGAGAGAAAAACAGGAATGGGCAGATCTGCGATTTTTGAAAAAATAAAAAAGAATATTGATGATGTATTTAGCGACATGTCTTCATCTGAAGGCATGTATCTCGATATCTTATTCGAATACACTCCAGTATTTCTTGAAAAAGAAAAAAGACAAAATCGCGAAGATTCCAGCATGATTGAAGCACTCTTCATGTGCAGCGGAAGAAATCTGACAAAATTGAATTTATATTCAGACACAGGAGTATACATTATGGATAAAGCTCTAAGAAAAATAGCCGAAACAAATACTGAAGCAGGGAAAATTACAAACAAGGGAGTGCAAAGAATACTGCGCCTCACAAAAAACTACGAGCTTATGGATTATGCTTTCGAAGATGCTGACAAGATGCATTATTTGAAAGATACTGTTAAGGAATTAGTTGGCGAAGAGAATTTTAATCATTTTCAGAGACAAATGCGCCAATATGAATCTAGAGAAACTATGCGACCAGAAGCTGTAGCTGCATATATTGCTCAACGAAGAGCAGAAACAGCATGCACTCCGCAAATAGGAGTATGCCCTGAATATTTAGGACCGCAGAAGCAGGAGAGTTAGAAATGAGAAGTTTAGAAAACCAGCTTACAGATGTAGAACTTAGTTATTTGAAATCTGCACGAGAACATCAGCATGAAGTATACGCTTTAGAAGAATACAGCCATTTATGGGACGAGCTAGAACAAAGATTGGGAGAAAATAATAAATTGGTAAAACATTTTGTTAAAGAATACCAACGAAGAGAATTTCTTCCTGCGCGGGATGGAGAAGAAGATAGAAGACTGCAGTTTATGAGAACTTCTTTTGTCTTCCCTAGAACAATGCCTAAAAACGTAGTAAGTGCCCTGCTAGCTTACGGCATATTCGGAAGATAATGAAATTAGGTAAAGAAAATGATCAACGGATTAACATTAGAGGAAATTACTAAACTTACTAAGAAGGTAACCCTATGGGAATTTGAAATTCTCAATCAGAGCTCGTGTCTAGGGGTAACAAAAGGTTTTGTGGGGAAAAGTGCTCTACCTTTCGAGCTAATCATGAAATTTACGCAGTATGGTTTCTATACTGATCCAAAAGATGAGCCAAAAGATGACGCTAATCATGAAACCTTACTTCTACGTTACACCATTGAAGTAACGGCTGATTTTAATCCACCATTACCATTAGCGTATCATTGCGGGTATCAGTCGGTACGTGACTATAAAATCGGCAAATCAACACAAGAAGGGAGACTATTTGATGTAATTAGCAGAAAATATCTGGCCTATTCTGAGTTAAGAAACTCAGAGGAAAATAAAAAAAGAGATATAATTATTCCAGCAATTCGTGAAATGCTAAAGAAAGTAAAATAATTTATGGAGAGTGATTAATATGGTATCAATGCTACAAAAATTGTTTGGAGAGAAACCGGCTACATTAAATAAATTAGTTGAAGAAGTATCAAAAACACAAGAAACTGTTCAATCAGATAACGTTCCAAGTGAAGAAGTGCTGAAAGCACTAAATGTTCTTGGTTTGGAAAGCAGCGCCAACATATATGACGTCATCAATGCATATAACTGGAAACTAATAGAGCTGAATCCTTTAACGATGAATGGTCAGATTAATGCCGAAGAGCTGAATAATGAAAGACAAAAAGTCTGGGCTGCGTACAAAACTGTCAAATCAAACAGTTCTGTCCTGAAACAGATAGCTTTGGACGAAAAACTGAATAAACTGTTGGAGAGGCATGATGCCCTGCCTGTGCCGGTAAAATCCCGAAGCATTGTTCTAATGGAAAATTCTGTGCAGGACAATTATAATACATATCTGGAAAGATTCCAAAAATTTAAGGGTGTATTAAATGAAATGAAAATTGAGAAATTCTGCAAAAGCATGATTAAGATAGATCCTTTAGGGAAAGCAACATTCAATGAAACTTACAGCAATCCAAGAATTGACGAATTAGTAAAATACAGGCAGGAAGGGTTTACTGCCCAGCCAATGCCAGGATCGATAAGCGTAGAAATTAATGATATCTCAATTTTAGACGGAAGTTTTGGATGGTGGGCAGTGAGTGAAGGAGTGGAAACAATGGGTGAGTACAAAACAGAGGACTTTCCCATGATATTCAGATTCAAAGATCATTCAGATAGATTGTTGGGTAAACACGTTGATTCTAACCTGCTTTTGGGATTAACTTCTGTTGATTTTGAGGTAATTCGTGCGAATAGAGGAGAGAATATCAACTCAAGATTTTCTTATAAAAATGCGTACGAAGATAGAAGAACTAAAGAACGATTTTTCCTGTACCAAATAGGCTCATTATCTGCTGGAGAAGTTCCTAAACCGCATTCAGAAATTATGAAAGAAGGGAGGTGGGTTGCTTATGAAAAGTTATTCGGATTTGCGCCGCCAAGCGATGCCGAATTCCAGGAATGGCTGATGCTGATTCATGATGTGCCAGAACATAGAAAATATTCTTTATTTTTAGTCAAACAGACTGCTCAACAGCTAACTTATCCCTTGAGGCAGGAAGTTATGGAAATGTACAGGGCAGCAAGAGATTCAGGAGCTTTTGAAGAAGTTGGATTTCTTGATCTAAAGGAAAGAGAGATAAGAAAAAGTGTCGACCCAATAATGTTCGGAACAATCTTTGGTGGGTTAAGGGTGCCGCTCTGTTACTGGAAGTAATTATATTTTTTTATTCTTATTCTAATAACGCTAACCTTTATAAATGCCTTATTGCTCCATTAATCTATGATTGACGCAGTCCAGAGGCAGAAATTAAGGAAGGTAATAAAGGAGTTAGAAACATATAGAGGCAGGCATACTGAACTGGTATCTGTTTACATACCTGCAGGGTATGATATTGTAAAGATTATCAATCATTTGGCCCAGGAGCAGGGAACTGCTGAAAACATCAAGTCAACTGCCACAAGAAAGAATGTTATTGACGCTTTAGAAAGAATGATTCAGCATTTGAGGCTTTACAAGCGCACTCCTGAGAATGGCTTGGCTGCCTTTTCAGGCAATGTTGCAGAGCGTGAAGGGCAGTCTGATGTTCAAGTCTGGTCTATTGAGCCGCCAATGCCACTTAAGATTCGCATATACCGATGCGACAAGGAGTTTGTTCTCGAGCCATTGATTGACATGCTTGACATCAAGGAAGTTTATGGCCTGATTGTTATGGACAGGAGAGAGGCTGATGTCGCTGTTTTGAAAGGCAAGGCGATAATACCGACATTCACTTTAAGTTCTAATGTTCCTGGAAAGTATAAGACAGGAGGACAATCAGCGCATCGTTTTGCAGAAAACAGGGAGCTGGCTGCAAAAGAGTTCTATCATCGAATTGCAGATCACGTAAAAGAAAAATTCTTTGAGATGGAAGGGCTCAAGGGAATAATTGTTGGAGGCCCTGGACCGACTAAATACGAATTTGTCGACGGAGATTTCCTGGTCACTGATTTGAAAAAGAAAGTCATCGGAATAAAGGATTTGTCCTATACAGGGCAGTTCGGGTTGCAGGAACTGCTTGAGAAGTCTCAAGATGTCCTTGCTAAAGAAGAAGTTGCTGAAGAGAAAAAGATAATGAACCAGTTTTTCGAGCTGCTTGCGAAAAAGCCAGGCATGGTATCTTACGGACATATTCAAGTCGAAAATCTTATTGATATTGGAGCTGTCGAAACTTTGCTTCTTTCAGAAGAGCTCGAGGATTCAGAGATTGAAAGGCTGACAGAGAAAGCTGCTTCAAAAGGAACAAAAGTCATGCTGATAAGCACAGAGACAAGGGAAGGAGTGCAGTTGAAGGAAATGGGAAAGATAGCTGCATTGCTCAGATACGAGATGCAAGAATAAAATGTCTGACACACTACAGCACATATGGCATTTTCTCAAAACTCACAAATTCATATTCCTGCTAATAATAATATTAATTGTGATTTCAGGATTTGCAATTAACGGGTATCTTTATGCAAATTTTCTAGTTGGAAATGATATGATAATAAAATTAA
>CAIVOO010000103.1 GCA_903907555.1 uncultured archaeon
CTGGCTGCTGAAATGATTCAACAATCCTTCTTCCCTTACATATTCCCTGAAAAGATAGTCCAGTTTAATGTTTTCCAAGACCTCAAAAATATCTTTATTTTCGCCTGCCAAATTATTTTTTGCCAGAAAATCGGAAAGCTCGGCAGCTAGCTGCAATTGTATTGGAACGTTTTCTTTGCTTTGCAACGATGTTTTTTCCCTGACATTTTTCAGAAGTTTTTTGACTTTATCAGCATCAGCCCCTTTCGGGAAATTATCAGCATCAGTATCCCAAATTTGCCTTTTTGCCTCGTCGACAGCTTTCCTTCCTTCGTATCCAGCAAAGTCCTTGTGATTGTGCACAAATTTCTTGAAAGCTTGAGAATATACATCAAATTCCATATTCATCAGAAGCAATTTTGCAGGATCTTTCAGATTCTTTGCATGATGCATTACAAAATTTTTATATGCTGCCTGAGAATTCTGGAACTCAAGGAACAGAGCCTTTAACGGAACCCTTGTTGCTGGAACGCATTCATCATATTTCGGATAACTGTTTTCTATGAAAGCGAGAGAGTGAAGCCCTTTCTCGACGCTGAGAACAAATTCTGCAAAGCGCAATTCTTCAATATTTTCCTTTAGCATCTTGTCTCTTTTTTCAGCAATCTTTTTAACTTTTGATTCCAACTCCTTGTCTTCGCCATTAACTTGCTTGTAGAAATTATACCACTGCTCTATTCCTGAAACAGAGTCATTGAATATTAATACATTTTCGAGATTTATTACATTCTCGTAGCCTTCATAGAATTTATCATCCAATTTTAAGTTTGCTATGCTGTCTTTTTTGTATACTAATGATCTTTCTATCGAATTTTGCAGAATCTTCGGGTAATTATCCAATGTTTTATCTGTGATGTCAAGCAATTTCTTGAATGTCGATTTAGCATCATTGTAAACCAAATGAAGATATGGCCCTGTTATCTGCAATTTTCCTTCTCTGTTTGTGAATTGTCTCTCAAAAAATTCTGTTTTGAATTTTCCAACAACATTCGAAAAAATCCTGCTCATGTAGCTGATGTCCGATATCGCACGAAGGGAAAATTTGTCATTGCTAACCGCGTCAACAACTTCCTTGTCATTTGCCAATTCGTCGAGCAGGCGTACGGTTCTTGTTGATGGCTTTTCTATTTTTCCAGGCGAGATTGTTGCCTTGTAAAGCAGAAAGCTGTCCTCCATCATTATAGCATCTCTCAAAAATCTTAATTTTCCTTCAAGGCTTTCTGAATTTCCAGAGTCTATAGTTGCGTCCAGATTTTGCAGAGCTCCTGAAATTGTGAAACCAGCCTCATCCAATCCTGTAATAATATCTACCAGCTCTTTCATCTCCAGCGGCTTTTCCCTGTATTTCAGAAGCCTTGCAGTTCCTTCGTAAAACTCTGCAGAAAGCTTAATCGGAAGAAGGTCTTCTGTAAACATAATTTTTATTGTCTTGTCTGAAGATTTTGTTGCGACAGCGTTGTTCATAATATTCATTGCTGTGTAAGCC
>CAIVOO010000104.1 GCA_903907555.1 uncultured archaeon
ATCTTTGAGAGAAATCCCATAACCAAGAAAATTAGAGAATTTGAAGATAAAAGCTTGGAAGAACAGGATAGTGAGATTTCACTCGATGCTTTAGACATTTCTAAATTTGGCAAGTCTGCAGTTAAGCCTCTAATTACTCTTTTAGAGACTACAGACAATCAGGCGTCAAGAGTCTTTGCAAGAATTGGATTGGCATATATTGGCGAACCTGCTGTTAATGACATTGTTGAATTGATAAAAACATCTGCTGATAACCAAGTCATATCTGAAGCAGTTACTGCATTATCAATTATATCTATAGAGCTTCCTCAAGAAAAAAAGCAGCAAGTTATGCAGCCAGCAATTAAGCCACTGATTGACATTGCTGGGAATAATGATTTCAATGTTGGAATGAGAGCTGATGCTGCGAGAGTATTGGCAAATATAGGCAAGCCTGCTGTTGATGAAATATTGAATGATATTTCTGAGGCAAAAAATGCAGGTCAACTTGAAAAATCAACAAGTATCATGTGGAAGGTAGCTAATGTTTTAAGTCAAGATAAAAAGAATCTTATTGCAGATTCTGTTAAACCTTTATCAGACATCTTAAAGATTCAAAGCGAGCTTGAACCAGCTAAACAAGATGCTGACATGATATTTTGGGCTGCCGAAACATTAAGAACTGTTGTCTTTCAATTTGATCTTACAGCAGCACATAAAGAACTTCTTCAAAATGATATAGAATACTATAAAAAAATATTTGATAATCAGCATAATCTACCAGCTAATCAAAAGAATCTTAATTTGATTGCAGAGATTGCAACATCATCAAGCGATATTGCTGATGTAATATATCAGGACAACTTAATACTTAAAGTGGGGTCTAGAGGATTTGTAAGATATATAATATCTAATTATCCTGATTTGAATTATAAGGGTGCAGCTGCTGAAATATTTGAGCAGAATCGTATTGTTACTGAAGTAAATAATATCGAGAGCATTAAAAGCACCTTATCGCCAGAATTGACACGCAGTTTGGATAACAACATGAATGGAGATTATACTCTCGCAGATTATAACAATCTGCTTGATAAATATCGAATTGAAGGTGTGCCTGTAGATGTTAGCAGCAAATTACAGGTTGAAATGTTGAACGGCATCTTTGATGAAGAATCAAAAGCCGAGTTTATGGAAAATTTCAAGGCTAAGCTGAAAGATGCATACCTGCCAGAACAGAATGCTGAAACTTTTTTCAATAATTTGCTTGCAGGAGAGCCAGTATCAGTGGGTGATGTTGATGATTTGCTTACTGCTGAAGCATTTGTTAATGCATTAATTGATTCTGAGATTTGGCCTCATGAGAATAAAAAGACCAATCTGAAAGAACTTCTTAATTTAGTTCAAACATCACAATTGACATATCTTGATGAATCAAGGTTTGATAAGGTATTAATTAAAGCTACAGATGTTAAAAATACTGATGTCGACGGAAGATACTTCTATGCAGATCAAACTCCAATTATTGAAATAAATTTTGCCAACGGAAAGTATCTCAATGAAATCATGGGCACTTTCTTCCATGAGTTTGGACATTTATTGCATGATGCAAGACATCCAGGATTCGGACAAAACAAGCTAGTTATAGAGGGCTTTGCAGAAGATTTCGAATATGCTGTCAATATGAAATTTTCAGAGATATTCAAGAAGCCAACAAGAAAAACAGACAGCGGATTTGATGTTGCCGCTTTGGAAAAGGCAGCTAGCAGAAATATCAATTTTGGATTGCGTAATCCATACAGATACGGAAAAGCATCATTCAGGACAATTAGAGAAAGCGTCCCTGAAGAAGTCTTTCAGAAACAGATACTGCCAAACCTTCTAGACGGAAGCACGAAATTATCTGATGCATTCAAGTTTGCTTCTGAATACCAGAAAAATCCTGAAACAGCTACTTTGCCTACAGTGGCTGCTCCTTCGCAGGCTGCAGCTCCTGCAACTATTGAAACGCCAGCTACAGAAATCCCGACAAAGGTTCCTGAGCAAGCACCTGCTGCTGCAACTCCAGTAGCAGTTCCTGAAACTATCGTTCAGCAGCCTGCCGCAATCACAA
>CAIVOO010000105.1 GCA_903907555.1 uncultured archaeon
AAAGGATAGAACAATAATAATAAATGTTTCTGGAAATGATTTCTTCAAGCTAAGCAAGAGCTCAGCCACAATAAAAGCCGGAGAATCTGAAAAGATCCAGCTGACAGCAGATGTTCCATGCAATGCCACAGGCAGAGCGCAGGCAACAGTAACTGCCAACATAGGATATACGGTTTCGAAAGAATTCAAGCAGAAATACGTGATAACACCTGTCGAACAGGCCCATCTTGTAGACATTAAACTTGATAAGCTTACAATAGGCGGGGAATCATCTGCAAAAGCATCAATAAAGAATGTTGGAACAGAAAAGGGAACATACCAGCTATCAATCGAAGGACCTGAATGGGCAAAACTCTCAGAGACACAATTAACATTGAATCCTGGAGACGAGAAGCAAGTTGAAATCAAATTCACACCTTCAAATGAAACTTACGAGAAAACATACCAGCTTTCATTCGCTGCAAAGCTTTCAACAGCAGGCATATCATATGTCAAGGACAGCGCAGTAAGATATCAGGTAAAGCCTTGGACAACAAAGCTAATTGAGTATTTCCTGAATTACTGGTATGTGCTTGCAGCAATTATTGCACTGATAATTATTGTTGTGCTTTTGGTTCTGATAATAAAGGCGCTTAAGCACAGAAAGAAAGACAAGGTAAAGCTGGAAAAGGTTACAGTTCTGAAGCCAGAACCAATAAGGCTGCACATTGTGAAGCAGCAGGAAGGCGGATTCTGGAAATGGATTGCGCTGCTACTGCTTTTAGTCATAGTTGCAGGTGGATTATATGCAGCAGCTCCTTACATAAAATCAAAGGTTGGAGCAGCTCCTGAAGAGACAGGCACAACATTATCAATTAACAGGACAGGACTGCCTGGCTCTGGAAACACAATAATTGTTGAGCAGGATGGAATTATAGAGATTCCGCTCACAATACACAATCTTGAAAATTACACCACAAGCTTCACATTGGTTGCAGACCAGGATTGGATAAAGCTCAGCAAGAGCAAGGTAACGCTTGATCCTGATGAAAAAGAAACTGTTATAATCTCAGTTAATGTTTCAAAAGAGCTTAACGATGGCGATTATTTTGTTAATATCATATTGAAAGAAGAGAAGAACAACAAAATATATTCAGAAGTCCTAGACTTAAAGCTTGAAAGATATAAATCCTGGACAGAAGGATATTTGCCTTATGTATTGGCAGGATTTGCAGCATTAATCATCTTAGTGCTTTTGATAAAGATTTTTGGACTGATTGGAAGGAATAAGAAAGTAGAAACATCCAAATCATCATACAAGGTTGAAACTGTAAAAGAGAAAAAGAAAAGAACATGGCCTTGGGTGCTTGCAGTTCTTGTTATACTCGCAGTAATTGTTGCTGCAGTATTCTTTGCAATGAAAGTCCAGCCGCAACCAGCAGCTGAAAATGTGACACAAGTAAGCGAAGAAGCTCCAATAATAGAAACTCAGGGATTTAACTTCGGAAATGCAGAGAATGAGAGCATAAAGCTTGAGATATCGCAAGGACAAAAAATCGTTCTTCCAGTAGAATTCAAGAATGGATTCGACGATATTGCTATTTACAAAATAAGCAACAACAATGTTTCCTGGTTCAAGTATGGAAAATCAATAATAAAGCTTGACGTTGGCCAATCAGAATCAATGAACATAACAATAGCTCCTACAGAAGAAGTCACTGACGGCTATTATGAGATGAACATCAGGGGCGACATAAACGGCATGGACACCACATTCACAAAGACTCTTGGGGTTTATGTGCAGAAGAAAGGGCCTTTAGTCAAGGCAGGAGAGTTTGTTGGAAAATACTCTGTATTCTTCGGGCTCGGGATAATTGTTCTGCTGATTTTGATAATAGTCCTTGAAATATCAAGGAAAGGCAGGAAAAGATCTGCAATAGTTTCAGAGATAAAGAAAGAGTTCTCAGCAGAAAAGCCGAAGAAATCAAGGAAGATAAGCTTCAAAGTCAGATAAATTCTTTTTTATTTTATCATTGTATATGCTTGATAAGCTGCACCCAGCACAAAAACAAGTATCAGGACAATACCAAACAGTTTGCTCTTGTGCAGCTCGTATTCAGGCTCCCTGTCGCCGTGCTTCTTTGCCTTCCAGAACATCAATGTTATGAGTATTGAATCAAGACCGCCAGTCATTGCTCCGGCAATAGCTATTGTCGATATGAAATTCTTGACGCCTATAAGAAACAGGACAAGAGGCACTATGCAGCTTAATGCAAAAGCTGCAAACCTGTGGAACTTGAAGTCATAGTGATACATATCAGTCAGCGCAATCCCTAATGAAAGGAAAGAGGTTGCCATTACGAGGACTGCGAACAGATTTGCAAATATTATCATTGTTGGACTGGTTGCCAGCCCTATACCTATTGTAGCAACATCTGTTGTGCCTGTTCCCAACGCACCCACAACAACAAATGCAAATATCATGTAAAAAACTGCAGAAAAAAGCACTCCGAACATTATGGCTCTTTTGAAATATTTCTGGTCGTGCGCAAGTATTGAATGAACTTCAGGCACTGCAGACATTCCAATCAATGCAAACAAAACAACACCGAATGGATAGAATGCGTAAGAAACATCTATTGTTGACAGATTCGCAAGGGAAACTTTTGGAATCAGGAAGGCACAGATTGTCAGACAGAAGATTATTGCAACAGACATCAAGTAAAAATCGAACCTGCTTATTGTTTTTAATCCAGCATAAACTATTGCTGAAGCGAAGATAAAGAATAACACTGAAGCAAACAGGGGCGATACCCCGAAAATTGCTGACAAAACATCGCCCTCTCCAATTATATAGGCAATCAGCGCTCCGTAAATGCCGAATATGAGCGAGAATGTAGCGATGCGCTTTCCCCATTTGCCAAGATACTTCCCAGCATAGCCTGACAATTGATGATGTCCTTTAGTCCTTAGAACCACTTCGCCATAATACAGGTGAATCATCAGGACAGCAAATGTCAATATTGCAATGTTAAGAAAGCCTAAAAGAAATCCTGATTTTGCCACAACATAAGGGATTCCTAGAACACCTGCGCCAATAATCGTACCAATTAATGTCGATGTAGCGTACAATACCTCTTTTCTCATATTAATCAGATTAATTTCGTTCTTTATATATTTTTATGTAATCATGCTTTTACTTTGATATGCTCATTGGTTACTCTGAAAAATATTAAAGCAATGAGCAGTATGCCTGCACAGAATAAGAATGCATAATTTAAGCCTAAATCAGTAATAAACCCCACTGACAGGAAAATTACTGCGTCAAAAAAGCTGTCAATCATGGACAAACTAGACAGGACTGTAGCCCTATTGTGCGATTCTATGTGTTCATTAAGATATTGAGAGAAAACAGGGTCCCTTATTGACACTGCAAGCTTAATGACAAAATAGAAGATTATTGCAGCGAGGATGTTATGGAAAAATGCACCAACCAAAAAGGCCAAAAATGGAAGCAGTCCTGTAGCTAAAATCAACATTTTTCCAGAAACATGTTTTTCAATTTTATCCAGATTTCTGCTCATAAAAAATATCATTAAGGAAGCGACTGCAATGAGTATTCCAAATATTGCAACAGGCACTCCTGAATCTTTAAGGTATGGCTGCCAGAGCAGACCGAAAACTATCGATCCTGGGATGAAAATCAATGTTTTGTTCAAGAAAATCCTCAATAATTTGGGCGAACTCTTTATGTGCTTAATCGCTGACTTGAGGATTTCTAATGGCGAAACAATCTCTCTCTTAGTTTTAGATTCTGGTTCTACCAAGCTTAATGATATGAAAAACACAGCTATATAAAAAAGCAGATTTCCGAAAATCAGTAAATTGAACTGAAAATTGGTCAAATCCTTAGCTATTATTGCAGCCATTGGCGCAATGATAATTGATGGAATAAAAGCTGCTGAATATATTCTACCCATGTGCTTCTTCATTTCATTCTCCTTTCCAATCTGCTTGAGAGAATCATATATCAGCGCTTCATCACTTCCTGAAAAGAATGTAGCATTAAGACCCCATAATACAAACAGCACGAAAAAACCCCAAAAGGAAGTTACAAAGAACAGGCCGATGCTGAAAATCACCCAACCGACACATCCGCACACTATTGAAGTCTTTCTCCCGAATTTGTCACCTAATACGCCTGTTGGAATCTCGGATAAGAACATCGAAACAACAATAACTATGTAAAGAATGAATATTTGTGAATAAGAAAGCCCCCTTTGCAGATAAAACAGCGTTAAAACAGGCGCCAGAAATGAAAAATTTTGAAATAATGTTATCCAAAAGAACTTTGCTGTATTAGTTTCTACACCCATAAGATACTAGAAAGTTTGGATATTTATAAATTAATTGAAAAATAAAAAAATAAAGCTTTAGTCCACGCGCCTTCTGTAGAAGTCTGCAAGGAAGATGTTCTTTGTGAACATGTGTGCAGGTATTCCTACAAGGACAATCATCATCAGGACAAACACAATCGCCAAACCTATTGTCTTCAGTAAGGCCATTATGTAATCTGTGATGTTGACGAACACTGCTTTTGTCTTTGTTATGTCGAATGATGAATCAACAGATTCTTTCTTGAAAAAGTTGATCATCAACATAGGCAGGATTAAAGCTCCTATGAGTATTTGCAAAATGATTCCTATTATGGGAATAAATGTCAATACCGCAAACACTACAAAGAATGTGCATCCGAAAGGTATCGTCTTTACGAACATCCAGAATCCAAGCTTCAAGTCTCTGACGAAGCTTAGCTTTGGAAGCTTGTCATACTGTCCTTTGATGAATGTCTTTACAATTCTAACAACATATCCATATAACACCAGCCATCCGACAATTGGTAAAAGAGCCCAAAGAATGTTCAGAAGGCCAACCCATCTATGGAATGGATACTCAAACGCGGTCTTGAAATCGACAGCTTTTGTGTTTTCTTTTTTCATTCTACACCTCCTTAAAATAAAAAGGGAGTAAAATGGGGACGCTGGG
>CAIVOO010000106.1 GCA_903907555.1 uncultured archaeon
AAGAAAACAGACAAGGAACTGACAATAAACCTTACAAAGGAAAACCTGCACAGGCGTTTTCTCATAACACCCTACATAAATGGATATGATTCTATCAGAGTAAACTATGATTCGCACCAAACACTTTCATTCATACAGAACAACATGGACCTTTTGTTTGGCTTCGAAATAGTGGAGCAGACACCCGACTCCTGCAAACTGAAAAATGTTGTAGACATAAAACCTGAGGAATTCGAATCAGTGCTGTCAAGACTGTTTAACATATGCATCAGCATGTTTGATGACCTCTTGTTATACCTGAAAAACAGGGATGAAGAGGCCTTGAAAAGGATAATACTCTTAGAAAGGGTGATGAACAGGCTTGATGTCTTCTGCAGGAGAGCAATAAACACAGGCGCTATACCAACTGAGATGAACAAGCTCGGCTCATTATACACAACGGTAAGGATTGTGGAACAGATAGGCGACCTTTTATCATCAATCGCAATCAATTACAACAAATGGGATGTAGAAGAGTTAAAATACTTCATCAAGCCAGTAACCCATCTCAAGGAAGCATTCCTTATCCTGAAGAAAATAAAATATTCTGGCGACGAAAAAGGCTTCAATGAATATCTTGTGTTGGAAGAGCAGATAAAAAACATGCTAACGCTCAAGCAGTACCAATCGCTGAAATCGATAGAACTGTGTTTCCTGCTGTCTCAAGGCCACTACAAGATACATGACCTTTCCGAGGAGGTGATATCATGGATTTCTTTAAAATAACTTCAAATAAAAACAAGAGCATTGAAAAAAAGCTCACTGAAGTCATACTGAACAGGGTAAAGGATGTCGAAGCAATTATTGATTACGGGAGCCATGTAGTCAATGCAGAAAGCAAGCATAGCGACTATGATTACATAGTAATCATAAAAAACAACAAGCACAAGACGCCAAAAAAAATCGATTTCACATTCAAGAACAGGAAGACAACACTTAACCTGCTGACAATAACTGATTTAGAGGAAGACGTAAACGGAAAATATGCCTGCTATTTCATAACAAAACTGATAAATCCCTGCAACCTTGTTTACTGCAGCGATTTCAGGATAAGGGAAAGGCTGTCCAAGTGCCTTGCAGATTACCTGACAACCTTTGGCAATACCTTCCTGAACAAAGGCTCGTATACATTTGAAAAATTCACAGCCAGCTTCCTTTTAGAATACATAAATCTATTCCCGCCGTACGTCAGGTACATCGTTTCAAAACTCAAAAAAAACAAGGAAGAAACATGGAATCTCTGGGTGGCATATTTTGAGCAGGTGCTGAGCAGTTCAGGCTTTGCAAAAAAGCGTGTTGTTAAATTAGCCGGAACAGAGTCGAATACATTTGAGAAATCACTTATAAGGGAAAAGCTATCCCTAAGGTGGTTCAACACAGGAATCAAGATAAGGAAAAATCTCATAGAATTTCCGCTAACATACATATCGAAAAATGAAAGGATTTTCCATGAAAAAATTGCAGAAGACATAATGAAATTCTTAGAGCGAAAAGCGTCATAAAACAGATAAAGCCCCTGACGAGAGTTGCACTCGCGACCTGCGGTTATTTCTGCTTTCGCTTACGAAACCGCCGCTATAGCTACTAAGCCACAGGGGCATAGATGAAGAATATGACACTTGCTTTTTAAACGTTATTATAAATTTCCTAGCGTGGGCGGCTGTCAAAGTATTGCTTAATGTTTTATCAAAGCCCCCACATCCCCCTCGCTATCTGATCTTGCAGCGATGGTGGGTGGTAGGGCATCTATTCCACTTAAAGCGCTACTTCAGATTCCCTCCCAGAATATTTAAAATAAATTATTTTTAATAACACTAACCTTTATAAATAATAAAATAGTTATCTCTTTTATGGATGACGTGTTGTATAAAGAGTATAGAAGGGATGATGAGGGCAGGTACATAATTCATATCAGGGCTGAAAACCTGAATGAGCTGTACAATATTTATGATCCTTCAGCTTTTTCTGATAGAGACTTGAATCATAAAGCAGTTGCCCATCTTACTGAAAATGTTGTTGTCCTGCCGCACGATGCGCAGCTGAGGATAATAGTTCATCTTCCCAAGAAATTCAAAAAAGGCGATGCAGAGAGGGACATTACACAGGCGATAATGCACCACTTTACATTCGGTTCATTTAACGCCAAGTCGCATATCAAGCGAAGGATAATGAAAGGGTTCAACGCACTGGTTTTGGGCGGAGCAGTGTTCATCGCAGGAATAGCGTTGGCAACATACCTCAAATCATTAAACTCGCAAAGCTTCCTGATGAGCATAATGGCAGAAGGGCTATCAATAGGCGCATGGGTCAGCCTCTGGCAGCCAGTCTACATCATTTTCTACGAATGGCTCCCATTATACAGCGAACATAAAATCTACAGAAGATTATCAAACGCAAAAGTGAATTTCAATTATTTTTAAATTTTCTCAAGAATCTTCTTTTTATCTCTCAGTATCTTCTGGCACTCGAAGCATACCAAATGCTTTTTTCCTTTCTCATCTTTCACATAAGTGCCCTTGAATTTCTGCAGGAATAGCTCCTGTATTTTCTTTTTGCATATTTCGCATTTCATGCTATTGAATTAGTGGTATGACTTTTTAAAATTATCTGATAAACCACTCTCGAATACTAAATAACCATTTTAAACTGCTTTCCTTCTTAAATGGGAATAGGAGGTAATTATCATGATTCGAGTCGCTATCAATGGTTTCGGAAGGATTGGGAGGCAGGTTCTGCAGGCAGGGATTAACGACCCAAACATAGAATGGGTTGCAATAAATGATTTGACTGATGCAAAAACTCTAGCATATATGCTGAAATATGATTCTGTGCACAGGAGAGTCAATGCAGACATAAAAGAGTCTAATGGCAATTTAGTCATCAACGGAAAAACAATAAAGGTTTTCGCAGAGAAAGAGCCTGAAAAGCTCCCCTGGAAATCATTGAACATTGATGTTGTTGCAGAATGCTCTGGCTTCTTCACAGACAGGGAAGGCGCTGAAAAGCACCTGAAAGCAGGAGCAAAGAAAGTGTTAATATCTGCACCAGCAAAGAATCCTGACATAACAATTGTGAAGGGCGTAAATGAGCATTTGTACGACAAGAAGAAGCACAATATAATAAGCAATGCTTCCTGCACTACAAACTGCCTGGCGCCAATAGTAAAGGTTCTAAACGATAATTTTGGGATAGTGCGAGGCTACATGATTACAGCGCACGCTTACACAGCAGACCAGCGCTTGGTTGACGCTCCGCATAAAGACTTGCGAAGGGGAAGAAGCGCAGCAGTTTCAATAATACCAACAACAACAGGGGCTGCAAAGACAGTTGCAGAAGTCATTCCTGAATTGAAAGGAAAGCTGGACGGCGTTGCATGGAGAGTTCCTGTCCCAGACGGCTCGATAGCAGGATTCAGCTGCGAGCTGAAAAAGAAGACAACAGTTGAAGAAGTCAACAAGCTGTTCAAAAGCGTTTCAGAGTACCATCTGAAAGGCGTCCTGCAGTATTCTGATGAAGCAATCGTTTCAGCAGACATCATAGACAATTCCCATTCGACAATTTTCGACGCGCCGCAGACAAACATCCTTGATGGAAACTTCCTCAGCGTTGCCGGCTGGTATGACAACGAGTGGGGCTACAGCTGCAGGATGGTTGATGTGCTGAAGCTTCTTTAATTGTACAAAAGCTTTTTAAATGAAAACATAATCCATCATAATAATGAATATTGATAAGTTAAAGAGGTTTCATCATTCCGGATTCGGGCAGTTTGTTGAAAGGACATTGCTGTTTCTTGCAATAAGCTATTTAATGCCTCAGCTGTTAGAAAAAGCAGCTCACTTTTTCAAATTCAGGCCATACTACACTATCGCAAACCTGTATGTGTCGCTTGTGTTTTTTATGGTCCTGCTGTTGTTCTATGCGCATAACAAGCACATAATAAAATATCTTGAGAAGCATCACGTTCCAATGCTGGAAAGGCTTACATTCCTTTTGTTCGCTTTTCTCGCATTCCTGCATTATTTTGCAGCCATATACTTGAGAGTCCAGTACTTTGACAACATGTATGTGGTTTCTGTCTTCAACTATTTCACATATATCTTGGGAAACTTCTTCCTCATACTTACAATATTCGGATACAGTTTTTTCAGGAAGTTCAAGAAGTCGACAATCACTGCCCTGCTGGTTGTTTCAGGGTTTATTGCATTCTCTGTAATTCTTAACCAGTTCTGGAAATATTTTTCAGGATTTGTGATAAGCGCGAATACGGCACTGCTCGGATTGGTTTCTAATCATGTAGTTTCAGATGCTGCAAAGTTCAGCCTGCAATTAGAAAAATTTGGTGTTATCATAGGAAGCCCGTGCTCTGGAATCGCCTCACTTATGATGTTCACAGGGCTTTACATATTCGCTTATGTGATGGACAGGGATAAGATTAATTTCTTAAAATTCTTGTGGGTGTTCATTGTGGGCGCTATCGGAATGTTCTGGATGAATATATTCAGAATATCTTTCCTGATGATTATAGGCGCTTATTATTCACCGGCTTTCGCATTAAGCTTATTCCATGAGAATGCAGGATGGATAATATTTGTGATATATTTCTTGCTGTATTATTATTTCACTTATCCATTAATAATAAAAAAAGAATAATTAATTTAATCCAACAAGCTTCTTCTCCAGTTTCACAAGCTCTATGTCAAAGACAAGAGTCTGGTTTGCCAGAGGATGGTTTGCATCCAAAAGAAGCTCTTTTCCTGTGTCTCCGACAACTTTAAGATTGCCCCGCTTAGTTGCGACATAATCTCCTACTTTAGTAGACAGAGTCATGATTACTTTGTCATCTGTGTAGGTGATTATTGCTGGGCCGTAGCCTGTATCCAGCTCCATGCCGTTCTCAGGATCCTGCCTAAGGATTATTGAGTCGCTTGTCTTGTTTACAACAAAAGAAGGCCATTTTGTGCCAGGCAGTGTAAAATTTGAGCCAATAGGCATATCCCTTAATACAGTCACATTATCCTTGTCGAAATATGACACCATGAATGTTCCAGGAACTCCTTCCACATGAAATGCAGTATCTGTCTGCGGAGCCTGCCCGAAGTTATTTACAAAATCTTCGAACGAGATTTCAACAGTCCTTGGAAGCTGCTGATATCTTTCAATTTCCTGCTCTTTAGGCAATTTTACTGTTTTGTTAGCATCGTAATATCCATAAGCTTGGTCTGGAGGAAGCGTAACTGTTTTCTTTTCTCCAACTTTCATCCCGAGAACCGCATTGTCGAATCCTTTAATCATCTGTCCTGCCCCTACGCGGAATTTAAGGGAGTCATAAGAGCTTTTTTTCATCCCATTTGATTCAGCAACTTCTTTCACATTGGTGTCAAAAACAGTGCCGTTCTGCAATCTTCCGACATAGCTTACATAAACAGTGTCTCCTTCGCCGACTATTTGAGCTGGCTTGTAAAAAAATGTCATGTAGGCTATTCCTGCAAGAACTAAAATAATTCCTAAAATAAGAAGAATATGTGATTTTTTTATCTTGAATTTTTTATGCTCAACCTTTTCAACGTGCTTCTTCATTTTAACATATCCTCAATTGGTGTTTTCTTTGCCTCTTTTGTCAAGTCTACGCCAAGCTCCTGCAAAGCTTTGACATGCATCTGCATCAGCTGCTCAACAATAGAAACCATTTTCATAATCTCCTGCCTCTCCTTAGCAAGAGTTGTCAAGCTTCCCTTGTGAAAGCCAATCTGCTCATCATTGCTCATATTATTCTTCTCTTTCTTTTCAGCCATAAATATCACCTACGACGGAAGAAAGAATTGCGGTATTTAAGGATTGTGGATTTCTTATCTAAGATGTATCTCGACAACATCGCTGTCAGCCATCTTGTGTTCTAATCCCTGCTTCTGCCCTGCGAACTTTGCGCTCTTGCCCCAGATTTTTGCAAACTTGAATTTCTGTATGAAGTCCTTGTGTATTTTCCTGCACAAGTCGCCTATTGTGTTGCCTGAGCGCATAATCATTGGAACTTCCAAGTCTGGCTTCTTGCCGATTTCTTTCAGATAAATCCTGATGAATTGCAGCCTTTCAAAAATCTTGTCAGGCAATAAAGCCATGTTCTTGTTGTGGCTTGCAGATATTGGCAATGCATTAAGTTTTTTAGACAATGCTTCCACCATTACAGGCGTTCCCATGTCAATCTTGTTGATTGCAACCAATGAGGGGATGTATTTCTTATTGCCTTCAATCGCATCAATCAACTGGTCTGCGTTGATGTCATCTCTTATTACTACATCTACATTATTAAGCCTAAATTCTTTGAATATGCCCTCAATAGTTTTCTTGTCATTGTTTGTGAGCTTATCAGTAGCTGCAATATTTATCCCGCCTTTCGCGCCTTTTTTTCTGAAAACTTCCGGCTTTCTCTCATCTATGCG
>CAIVOO010000107.1 GCA_903907555.1 uncultured archaeon
GAGATACTTACCGCGCAGTCGAGAGCTTATGATTTAGTGGTGCGTTATGGTGGAGAGGAGTTTTTGGCTTTTATGCCGTATGTTGATGTTAATGATGCAAAAAAGTATGCATCGCGCGTTTCTGCCACGATAAATGCGAAGGATGTGCCTTTGACAAGCGACAAGCTTCCTAAGGATGCACAGAATATCACTATAAGCATAGGTATAGCTTATTTCGATCCGAAAAATTATGCTAGTTTGCTGCCTTCCGGTTCTATTGATAACTCAACAATTGAAAAGCTTTTGAATAAGGCTGATACTGCTCTTTATCATAGAAAAAGGAATTCTAGGAACGGCTTTACAGTTTATGACGAGAGTATGGAAAAATAGTTACAATTGTCCAGTAATAACTTTTAAATAGATGGTTATCATTCTTTTATTGTGCTGAGATAACATGACAGAACTACATTTTCAAGGCAAAACCATCTCTGTACCAGAACCAAAGTCAAGTTCTGAAGTATTGGCTGATTTAGAAGCCAAAATAGGCTCAAAACGTGATTCTGAAACAAATTATTGCTTTATTGAGGTGGATATCAATCATTTTAAGGCATGGTTTGATGTTTATGGTCCTGAGCAAAGAATCCTTATGCTATACAGGCTTTATGCCGAGCTCAAGAGAGAAGAGATTTCTAAAAGTAATGACATTGAATACACTGCAAGAATTGGTGATGACAAGTTCCTTTGTGTATCAACATCTGCAAATCCTGAAGCATTGGTAGGGATGATAAAGTCAAGACTAGAGTCAGTTACTGTTGAAAAATACGACGAGGCAAAGTCAAGAAAGACTGCAGGCGATTTTGAGCTTGACCCTCAAAAGGTCACTGTAAGGCTCGGCGTGGCGACTTATTTTGGAAGGAATCCTGATCTTCATTTATTGCTTGAGAAGGCTTATGAGGCTAAAAATTCAATTACTTCTGGCATAGCCTTTGTTAAAGCAAAGTAGCTACTTATCAGTGGTATCAAATAGAAACATTTATATACTACCACTTCTAATGTTAACTACGAGATGGTAATGACAAAAAATGTGATGCTTCTAATAGCAGTACTAAGCTTTTTTGTAGCTGGATGGCTGTCAAACGATGCGTTTGGTGTGATATCACTTTCCACAGGAAAACAGATGCCTCTCGGAAGCGACACAGCAGTATCAGGGCCTTCAGATCATATTGGCGAAGAGCAGATTCATGTTTATGACAACAAGATAATGCTTGACATATCAGGAGCGTCCTGGGCATCATTTACAGACACGCATTCAATGGACCCTGTTCTGAACAAGGATTCGAACAGCATAGAAATCAAGCCAAAGTCAGAGACTGACATTAAAGTTGGAGACATAATTTCATATAAATCAGATTATGTCGACGGGCTGATAATCCATAGGGTTTTACAGACTGGCGAAGACAGCAATGGCTGGTACGCAGTCGTTAAGGGAGACAACAATCCTGCAAAAGATCCAGGCAAGATAAGATTTAACCAGATTAATGGTGTTGTTGTGGCAGTGGTGTACTAAAATGGAATACAGAACTATCGAAGATGCATTTAGGGACGTCAAATGCTTAACTGGCAACTCATTAACGTGCAGAGTTTCAACAATAGAAAGAGAAGGATTAGTTTATCATTGCAGTTACGATGGCTCTTGTGTGTTCAAGAGCGGTTTGAAAGGGGAATACTGCAGTTTCAAGGATGTGTTTAAAAAGATATTATCTAAAGGTTCTGTTAAAGAATTCTAAAAGTTTATAATAAAGCAGTTATTTTGTCGTCTTATGGACATTAACGACTGGAAAACTGCTGGACGAGTGGCTGGCGAAGCGCTCGAATTCGGGAAATCATTAGTCAAGAAAGATGCATCTGTATTAGACGTAGCAAACAAGATAGAAGATTTCATCAGGAGCAAGGGCTGCATTCCGGCATTTCCTGTTAATATCTCTTTCAATGAGGTTGCTGCCCACTCGACAGCAAAGCACAATGACGACACAAAATTCTCAGACCAGCTGGTAAAATTAGATGTGGGTGTTTGCTTTAACGGAGCTATAGGCGACACAGCAGCAACAATCGATTTATCAGGAAAATATTCTGAGTTAGTTGCTGCTTCACAGGAGGCGCTTGATAACGCGCTGAAAATCCTGAAGCCAGGAATAACTCTTGGAGAAATCGGCGCTGAAATTGAGAAAACAATTTTTGCGAAAGGATTCAAGCCAGTGGTTAATCTTTCAGGCCACGGGCTTGGAGAGTACGAAGTGCATAAATCACCGTCGATACCGAATCATGACAATCAAGATAATAGGACTATTGAGAAAGGAGATGTTTTTGCAATCGAGCCGTTCGCCTCGACAGGCGCTGGAATGATTTACGAATCAGGAGAGCCGTTGATTTTCATGCTCGAAAATCCGAGGCCAGTCAGGGACATGACATCAAGGCAGCTTTTGAATGAGATTGTGAAATTCAAAGGACTCCCATTTGCATCGAGATGGCTTCCGAACACTCCAAGAATCGCATTCGCAATCAGAGAGCTGGCAAAAACAGGCATACTGCATACATTTCCTCCATTAGTCGACAAAGCCAAGGGGATGGTTTCTCAGGCAGAGCATTCTGTATATATGGATGAAGAGCCGATTGTCCTGACAAGGTTATAACGCGAACATTTTTCGGCGAAAATATATTCGATAACGTTATAAATAAGCTCGCAGTTTGCGAGTAATCTCATGGATGAAAAGCTAGGTGAAAATTGCGGGGTTTCTGGAGTTTATTTGTTCAAGCCCTTGACAGAGTTTCCTTTAGGAGGAGCCACTGCCTTTGTCTATCACATGGTAAGGGACCAGGAAAACAGGGGGCAGGAATCTGTTGGCATAGGTTATTACAACGAATCTGCTCTTGATGGGGAAAACAGCGAATTAATGCAGGTTAGGAAGGGTGCTGGCCGGACTGAAGAAGTTTTCGGAAAGCTAGGCTCTGACATAAATCTTGAATTCCTGCTAAACTGTGTCGGAAACATTGCTATAGGCCATGACAGGTATACAACTTCTGTGAGAGGCGGCAAGTCAAAAGAAAAGATTGAACGCTTGATTTCAAAAGGCGTAATCAAGACAACAATAAATATTGAAAGAGCGCAAATAAACTTGGAAAATAAAGTTATTGAGCTGCAGGCAGCGCCTTTTTTCAGGCATCATAATCGAAGGCATAAAATGTTCATGTTTGTCTGGAACGGGAATCTCGTGAATTTCGAAGAGCTTTCCGCAGACTTGAAATCGCATGGCAATAATTACATCCTTGAGACAAACACTGACACTGAAATCATCAAGCTTCTTCTGACAAAAGAGCTGAAAGCGTTTGAAAAACCGCTTGAAGCTGAAGATATTGTTTCTATCTTTGGGAACATTGCACAAAAAA
Organism: uncultured archaeon; assembly: GCA_903907555.1. Classification (GTDB taxonomy): domain Archaea; phylum Nanobdellota; class Nanobdellia; order Woesearchaeales; family CAIVOO01; genus CAIVOO01. The sequence continues at coordinate 3,424 of CAIVOO010000107.1, forward strand.
TAAAGGGTGCTTACACATTGATTTATGTAGACGGAAATGGAAACTTCGCTTTCTTGAGGGATCCGCACGGCTTCAAGCCTGCCTGTTATGGAATAGAGAAGGCTGATGACGGAAGCCCGAAGCTTTTTGCATGCGCATCAGAAACTTCAGCAATATGCAACCCTGTTGTTGGTGTAAGCGGAAGAGAGTACAAAAATCTCGAGAGGGGCGAGATTATTGTGATCAACGACAAGAAAATACACAGCCCAATGATATATACCCCAAAAAAGAGAAGCGCGATGTGCATTTTCGAGCTTATTTATTTTGCGAAGGCAAAATCAAAAGTATATGGCATTGATGTTCATCTTGCGAGAAGAAGGCTTGGTGCAGCCCTTGCCAGAAAAGAAACTCTGGTTATGGGGCCTAACACACTTGTTACTTACACGCCGCAAACTCCTCTGCCTGCTGCAGAAGGCTATATTGCCGAAATGGCCAATATACGATTTAATAAAATAATGCAATACCTTGAGAAGCATCCTGACAGGAATCTCTCTGATGCAAAAATGGATATTCTTAAAATTCTTGCATACAACAATCCAACGCTTATTGAGCTGTTGATCAAAGACCCTTCTCCTATAAGAACTTTCTTGACAAGCGATATTGGTAAAATAAAGGAGCTTGTAGATAATAAACATTATGTTACAGACATAGCAGAGTATATCGCCCCTTCAGTTTCTGTAATGGAAGCTCTTGATTTGAATCCAGAATCTTTGAGAGACAAGAACCTGGTAAATCTTGAAGACAGCATTGTCAGGGGAAACACTTCAAGAGGGACTATAGACAAAGTCAGGCATCACGGAAGAATAAGAAGCATACATATGCGAGTGCATTCTGCTCCGATAATCGCGCCTTGTTTTTACGGGATTGATATACCGACATGTAATGAATTGATTGCTTGCTGGCATAATGCTGATCCCTTTCTTATCGCCCGTGCATTAAATCTTGATTCTCTGATATACCTTACTCCAGAAGAACAGGCTGATGCTGTTATTGAAAATACTTCTTATCATAGGGAGGATTTCTGCAATGCCTGCTTTACAGGACATTATCCTGAAGAATTCGGGCAGAAAAAATATGATAATATGATATCTGAGTTTAAAGCTCGTTAATCTTTACTCTATCCTCTTTTCCTGTTTTTGTATCTTTTATTTTTACAGTGTTTGTTTTCAGCTCTTCAGGACCAACAAAGACCATTCTTCTTGCTTTGAAGTAATTCGCCATCTCGAGCTGCTTTCCCATTGATTTGCCTGTCAGCTCTATTTCTGCGCTTGCTTTCTTCCTGAGCTTCTCGCATATCTCGAATGCCTTGTCTCTTGTAGAATCTTCAACAGCAATTACATAATAATCTAATTCCTGCTTGTTGTTCGGCATCAATCCTTTTTCTTCTAAAAGCAGTGTCAATGTTGAGAATCCCATGCCGAATCCTGTTGCAGGGCATTTCTCGCCGCCGGAATTTTCAATGCTGTTATCATATCTTCCGCCGCCTGCCAAAGCCCTGTACTTGAAATTCTTGTCAAATATTTCGAAAACAATTCCTGTGTAGTATGAAAGTCCTCTAACAATTGTCAAATCAATTGCTGAGCATTCTCTTGGCAATAATGTGATGACTTTTTTGATGATTGCAAATTCTTTCTTAGCTTTTTCAGTGGTGCATAATTTTTCTATGTCCTCGACAGACCTGCAATCAATTATCTTTGTGACCTTTCGCGCGTCCACTTCAATGTTTTTCAGCTCTTTTTCAAATTCTTCAGTTCTTATCTTTTTTCTCTTGTCAATCAGCGCGAGAACCTGGTCATACTTGCTTCCTGTAAATGATAGCAGCTCTTGTATAAGATATCTGTTGTTTACCAAAACTTTAAGGTCAGAATACTTCAATCCATTGGATAATAATGAATCAACAGCAAGATTGATTATCTCAGCGTCAGCTTCTGGCCTCTCTGAACCGAAAACCTCTACTCCGAACTGGTAGAATTCTCTAAGCCTGCCCTTCTGCGGCCTCTCATAACGCCAGTTCTTGTCAATGTAGAACCATTTTGTAGGCCTTTTGAGTTCTCTCTGCTTTGCCACAAACATCCTTACTGCAGAGACAGTTCCTTCGAATCTTAGCCCGCATTCCTCGCTGCCTCTTTTCTCAAGCACAAATATCTGCTGTTTTATCTCATCACCCTGCTTTTGCGTCAAGGCATCCAAATATTCCAATGTTGGAAATTCAATCTCCTGATAATTGTATCTTAGAGCAGTGTTTCTAAGATTATCAAAAATTCTCTTTTGTGTAAGCTTTTCTTCCGGATAAAAATCCGTTGTGCCTGTTACTCGTTGGAACATGAAACATTAGATATGAAGGGATTTTATAAAGGTTTTGCTGATTAGTACATAAGCATTTTAAATGAAGTTGGTTTTAAACAGGGTATGAGAAACAGAATTGTTGGGTTTATGGTTGTCGGAATTGCAGTTCTTATCGGATTAATCATACTGCTATTCAACAGGGCGCTGACAAATATTGTTAATGAATCATGCTCCCACGGGACTGAATGCCCGATGTGGGGAACAATCAACTTTCACACAAATGTCAGCATAGGAATAATGGTTTTTGTCGTGCTTATCGGATTATACCTTGTGTTTTTCGGTCAGGAAGAAAGAATTGTCACAAAGATAAAGAAAGTCAAGGAGCAGATAAAACAGAAAGAAGTTTCTGTAGAGAATTACAAAACAATCATAGATAACCTTTCTGGCGATGATAAGAAAGTATTCCAGCTGATTGTCCAGGCCAAAGGCTCTGTTTTTCAGTCAGATATTGTAACAAATACCGGATTGACAAAAGTCAAAGTTACCCGTGTTCTTGACAGATTGGAAGGCAAGGGGCTTATCGAAAGAAAAAGAAGGGGAATGACTAATATAGTGATATTGAAGCATTCTTGAAACTGGTTTCACATCTTCTTTAATAAAGCGTTTCATTCTAACGGCTGTTATGACACAAAAAAATATTCCAGACTGCTGCAAGGCAGACAGCACAAAAAAGGGTATTGTTTCGGGAATCATCTACGGATTAGTGCCGCATGCCGGCTGCATAGCTTTTATGCTGGCTGCAGTGTTCGGCGCTACAGCCGCAATGTCTATAATAAAGCCACTGCTGTTAAGCTCATATTTCTTTTACGGGCTGATAGCTTTGTCTCTGGTTTTTGCAACGATATCTGCAGTGATTTATCTGTATAGGCACAAAAGCCTTTCAGCTGCTGGCATCAAGCACAGATGGAAATACCTTTCAATACTTTACGGAACAACAATTATTGTCAACCTGCTGTTCTTTATGGTGATATTCCCGATGGTTACAGCGCAGGTATATTCAGGCGAACCTGCAAATGTGCCTGCAAATGGTGTTGGCAAATTAACAATTAATGTCGATATCCCCTGCCCTGGGCATGCGCCTCTTATTTCAGAAGAGCTGAAGAAAGTTGAAGGGGTGCAGGCAGTCAAATACAATTTTCCGAACGAATTCGTGGTTGCTTATGACGCTTCAAAGACTTCGAAAGATAAGATTTTAGGAATTCTAATATTCCAGACATATCCTGCAAAGGTGAAATAATCGCTATTTTAGTATATGCAACCTTTTATAAAGAATTAGCTGATTCCAGCGTCGATGAGTAAATACAAGGCAATACTTTTCGATTTGGACGGGACTTTAGTCTCCACGAACATATCATTAATACATCATCTTTTTAATCAAGCAGTATCCAAGTTTGGCAAAACAGCATCTGTTGAGGATTGCAAACGCTTCTGGTTTTTTAATGGAAGAACTGATTTTATAAAAAATCATTTTGGTATCAGCCCGTCTGATTTCTGGCCTGTTTACGGGGCCCTTGATACTGTTGATTTGAGAAAAAAACATGCTAAAGCATATCCTGATGTTTCTTCTCTGCATCAACTTAAAAGTCAAGGCTTCAAGCTTGGCATAGTGACTGGTGCAAAGGATGATATTGCTGAATACGAGATAGGATTGGTTGGCAGAGCGCTTTTTGATTCTGTGATAGTCGCACATCCTAATTTAGGAGTTGCTTTCAAGCCTCACCCGCAGGGGATTGAAAATTGCTTGAAGATGCTTGGTTTTTCTAATAATCAGGCAGTGTATATCGGAAATGCTGACGAAGATGTTGTTTTTGCCAAAAATGCAGGGGTTTTAGATATTCTTGTTGATAGAGGAGAATATGTTTATTCAGGCCCTGAACCATCTCACAAAATCAGTCATCTGTATGAACTTGAGAATTTTCTTAGATAATGACTTCAAAACGATAACAAACATTTAAAAAGAAAATAGCCCTTTACAGCTTAATGCTTGAAGAGATTTATGATGTTAAATGGCTAAAGAATAATCCTGCTTACGCTTTTCTTCTTGGGCTAGCATACGCTGTCATCGGAATTGGCGGAGCCATACTGCTGTTTCCTGACGACCCTGCGCTGATTTCTGTTGCTATAATATCAATTTTACTGATGCCTTCATTATATCAGCTTTCTGTAATTGAAGAGGAGAGCGAAAAGTCTGAGGGCTGGTTCAATCTTATTGACTTGCTAAAAAAGCAGAAATCAGCATTCAAGGTTTATCTCTTCCTTTTCTTCGGTATATTCGTAACATATGCATTCTTCGCATTATTTCTTCCAAACCTGGCTACGAATGTTTTATTCCAGAAGCAGCTTGCAATTCTGTCTGGAAAGGCACTTTTCGATTCAGGAATTTTCATACACATATTTTTCAATAATTTCAGGATTTTAATGCTCTGCTTTGTGATATCATTAATTGCAGGCAACGGAGCAATTTTCTTAATTACTTGGAATGCATCTGTATGGGGAACGATTTTTGGGAATTTAGCTAAGACATCAGCATCTGCAGTTGGCAAGGATCCTTGGATTTATTTTGCCTTGATAATATTAAGCGTGCTTCCGCATCTGGTTCTAGAGATAACTAGCTACATAATTAGTATAATATCTGGTTCAGTCATATCAGAAGCCAGTCTCAAGGAGAGAATTTTCTCGCCGCAGTTCAATTTGATACTGAAATATAATCTTGTTCTGCTTGTTTTGGGGTTCGTAATTCTAGTAATAGCTGCTTTGGTGGAATCTTATGTGCTGAACAATGCCTCCACATACTCAACCATAATACTGCAGAGCTTTTATAAATAGCCCCTCTTGCAAGAGCAAAACATTTAAAAATACCCCTTATCTCCACACATATATCCTTCTCTTTAACGATTAAAAGAGCAGAGGAAGGTCTTATGACAGCAATCAAAAACTCTGAAAAATTCAGAGTTTTTGGTGTTACCTTCGATTTTCGAAGTAACATCATTTAATGTTTGTCATACTCAGGAGGAAATCTTGGTAACAATCAAAAAAAACGATTTCGTGGAACTTGAATACACAGGAATGACTGCAGATGACAAGCTGGTTTTTGATACAACAGACAAGGATGTTGCGAAAAAGCATGGCATACACAATGAAAAATACGGCTACGGCCCGATAACCATCTGCATAGGGCAGCACAACATAGTCAAAGGCTTGGATGAATTTTTAGTAGATAAAAATCTTGATCAGGAATACGAAGTTGAGCTCACTCCAGATAAAGCCTTTGGAAAGAAAGATATCAAACTCATAAAATTGATACCGACATCAAGCTTCACAAAGCAAAACATCAGGCCTGTAGCAGGGCTTTCGGTAAATATAGACGGAATAATGGGCACAGTAAAAACCGTCACAGGCGGAAGGACAATAGTTGATTTCAACCACCCGTTATCCGGAAAAAACATAATCTACAAGGTGCATCCTAAAAGGATAGTCACAGAAGACAAGGATAAAGTAGCAGCATTCCTTTCATTGGAACTGCAGATACCTAAAGATTCTCTTGAAATTGAAGTCAAAGGCGAGGAAGCAGTTGTTAAATCGAAGCTGAACATACCGCCTGAGATACACAACCTGATAGAAAAGAAGCTGGAGCATTACATACCTCATATGAAGAAGCTTACTTTCGTCAGCAATGAGAAACAACAGGAACATATAGTAGAATAGAAATATTATTAAATGAGCTATACCCAAGAATTGCCATAGTTGGCGAGGTGGAGTCAAAATGGACCGATTAATAAGAAATGTGGCTGAGAAGTCAAGCATTAGCTTGAAGCAAAAGCTTCCTGAACAGAAGAATGAGATTGATGCAGAGCTTGAAGCGCTTCTTACAAAGCAGCGAGCTTCAATCAAGGTAATTGGCTGTGGCGGTGGCGGAAACAACACAATAAACAGAATAACGGAGATTGGTGTTACAGGCGCTGAAACAATCGCAGTCAATACAGATGCGCAGGATTTGCTTTACACTTACGCTGACAAGAAAATACTCATAGGAAAAGATTCAACAAAAGGCCTTGGCGCAGGTTCAATACCAAAAGTTGGTGAAGAAGCTGCCAAGGAAAGCGAGTCTGATATCAAGGCAGCTATTCAGGGTGCAGATATGGTCTTCCTCACATGCGGACTTGGAGGAGGAACAGGAACAGGAGCAACACCTATTATTGCAGAAGTCGCCAAGAAATTAGGCGCGCTGACTGTTGGGGTTGTCACAATGCCTTTCACGATGGAAGGCAACAGGAGATACGAAAACGCAGTCATCGGGCTTGAAAAACTTCAAGATCTGGTTGACACATTGATAGTCATTCCAAACGACAAGCTGCTCGAGCTTGCCCCAGACCTGCCATTGCATACAGCATTCAAGGTGGCAGATGAGATTTTGACAAATGCAGTCAAGGGAATCGCAGAGCTCGTCACAAAGGCAGGGCTTGTAAACCTGGATTTCGCAGACATTAGAGTTGTCATGGGAAAAGGCGGTGTCGCACTAATCGGAGTCGGAGAATCTGACTCAGAGAACAGGGCAGTTGAAGCTGTTGAAAAAGCAATTGCAAATCCCTTGCTTGATGTTGACATCTCAGGAGCTTCAGGCGCATTAATCAATGTGTGCGGCGGTCCTGACATGACGCTTAACGAAGCAAGGAAAGTTGTCGAGACAATATCTGACAGAATCTCAGAGGACGCAAGAGTCATCTGGGGAGCGCAGATATCAGACGACTTGGCAAACACAATAAGGGTTATGCTCATAGTCACAGGCGTTCAGTCAAACCAGATTTTTGGCACGCCGAAGACAAAAGAGAAAAAACAAGCAATAAAAAACGAGTTAGGAATAGATTTTTTGGATTAAAATGGAAGGCGAACAACAACCACAACCACAATTTGAACAGCAGAATACTTGGAAAAGCAGGCTGAAGAGATTTTTGTATGAATGCAGGATAGTCCTCAGGGTTACAAAGAAGCCCGGCAGGGAGGAGTACAAGACAATACTCAAAGTTTCTGGATTGGGGATTCTCGCAATCGGAATTATAGGGTTCATCCTTCAGATGCTTAAGCAGATATTGACTTTATTCTAAAAAGAGGTAAAATGGCAGAAGAACAAACAGCAACACCGGCACCACAGCAGGAAGCGACGCAGATTTTCGCGCTCAGGACTACAGCTAACAGGGAAGACCAGGTCATGGATTTCCTCACAAGCAATGTCCAGAAAAAGAAGATAGGAGTTTATGCAATAGTCAAGCCTCATGGAATGAGAAGCTACATTTTCGTAGAGGCAAAAAACAAGTCAGAAGCAGAAGCTGCTGCGCAAGGAATACCGTATGCAAGAGGAATACTCCCCCAGCCAATCGCGTTCAAGGAAATAGAGCACATGCTTGAGCAGGTCAGAAAGGAAATGAACATAATCAAGAATGATGTTGTTGAAATCATTTCAGGGCCGTTCAAAAGAGAAAATGCCAAAGTGCAAAGAATCGACAAGCAGAAGGAGGAGGTTGTTGTGCTCCTGCTCCAGTCAGCAGTTCCAATACCAATCACTTTGAAATTAGATGCTGTCAAGGTCATCAGAAGAGAGTCTACCGAGACAGATGAAGAGGAGAAAGAAGGCAGGTGAAAAGAAGGGCAATCTTTATAAAGGACCCACAAAACTTTCTAGACAATGGCAAAAATAACAGTAGATGCGATGATTGAAGGCGGAAAGGCATCAGCAGCTCCGCCATTAGGGCCATCATTAGGACCTACAGGGCTTAACATAGCCCAGGTAATCGCAGATATCAACAAGAAGACTGCAGCATTCAAGGGAATGCAGGTCCCAATCAAAATCAAGGCAGATACTGATACAAAAGAATACACAATCGAGGTTGGAACACCTCCAACATCAAGCCTTCTGAAAAAAGAAGCCAATGTCGAAAAAGGCTCTGGCTTTGCAAAAACAGACAAAGTAGCAGACTTAATGATTGAACAGATAATCAAAGTTGCCAAGATGAAGGAAGATTCATTGGCAGGCAAGACATTAAAGGACAAAATAAAGAGCGTCATAGGAACATGCGTCTCAATGGGAATTCTTGTAGAAGGAAAAGATGCCAAGGATGCAGTGCAAGATGTTGCAAAAGGACTCTATGACAAGGAAATAAAGGCAGAGAAGATAGAGCTTACAGCAGAAGAGTTGAAAACACTTGAAGAAGAAAAGAAAAAGCTCGCAGAAGAAGTTACAAAGAGAAAGGCAGAGGAAGAAAAGAAGGCAAACGACATAATCTCATCGCTCGCAGGAAAAGAGAAGTCAATAATCAAATCAAAATTAAGAGAGGCAGGAATCTCAGAAGCATTGATTGGAAAGTTGGTTGCAGGAGCAGCACCAGCAGGCGGAGCAACAGGCGGCAAGGAAGCGCCAGCCGCAGCAGGAGCGAAGCCGGCAGCAGGAGCGAAGCCAGCCGCAGCGAAGAAGTAAATTTTTATAATTCTTTTAAACATGTTGTCTACTTCTAGACAGCACAGATTAATATATTGGAAAAATCAGTCATTCTATTGCTCATATACCATAAAGAGTTTTTGTTGGGCTTTGCTTCTTGCAAGCCCTTCAAGACTCTTTTTTTATTTTTGATTTTAAGCTTTCAACCAATTCTGGTTGATTAAAACTATATACA
>CAIVOO010000108.1 GCA_903907555.1 uncultured archaeon
CAAGCAGACAGGGCGAACAAGATAGCCTGGCAGTTGGCTTCAGATAAGGCATTGCAGCAGCAGAGTGAGTATAAAAATTCTGAAAAAACTCTTGAGGATGTTGATACTCTTACAACCATTAAATTAGAGGAAGTATCTCTTAGAAAGAAAGTACTTGAGGCAGACTCAAGCTTAACTTCTTCTGAGAGAGCTTCTGCATTGTCAAAAGTTAATGCAGATGAAGCGCAGCTTCAGCTCCAGAAGTCTCAAATAACTCTTGCCAGAGATTATGAAATCACAGGCAGGGTTGAAACTGACGAGACTTCAAGGGCAAGGACACAACAGGTTGATTCTTTAGAAAAAAGCATAGAGATGCAGAAAATTGCTGACAGAACTGCATTTGATTCAGGCGAAATATCAGTCAAGGAAAAGGGCATAAGAGACTTGGAGCGGGCAGCAGAAGAAGCCCAGCTGAAAGCTATGCAACAGCAGGAGCTTTTGAAATCTGCCCAGCAGATTGAACAGCAGGGCTTGGGAACTCCAAGGGAAACTGCAACAGCTGAGCTTGAGTTAAGAAGGGCTAATGTCGATGCTAACGAGGCATTGGCTAAAGCCACTGAAGCGCGCATTGCAGACGTAAAAGAACAGTTTGATGCAAGAACAACAGCAAAGAAAGTAGCTGATTATCTCACAGATAAGGATACTGCAACTGAAAATCAAATAGCTTCAATGGAGAAAACAAGGCAGGGTGTACAAAAGCTTGCAGAAATTGGAAAGATTGATGTGGCTGTCAGCGAGAGCAGGATTGCTCTAGAGGATGCAGTTGCTTCAAAGAATGTTCCTATCATAGAATCAAAAAGCCAGGAATTGGTGACAAGCTTATCGCAGAGCCATGACATTGCAGTCGCGAGCATTGATAGCGCGGTTAAATCTGGACAGCTGAAACAGAGCGATGCCCTTGCTGCAAAGACAATAGAAAATCTGGATTATTCTAACAAGCTTAGCAGTGCAAATGCATTGCTTGCAGATGCGCAAAAAGCATCTCCTGCTTCTGCCAATGTCAAGGCGCAGTCTGATTTGTTGTCAAAATCACTTGATTCACTTGTTGCAGAGCACACAGAAGTATTGAAACAATCAGGTGTGCAGAACTTCGAGGCTAAAGCTCTCGAACAGCTCAACATAAGAACTATTGAAGAGATTGGGGCAAAGCCTGTCGAAAGTGCAAAACCAGAAGTTCCATCGCTTGCTGAAAAAGCAGCTCCTGCAGAGCTGCCAATGCTTGGACCAACAGAGTTCGCGTTTGTTAAGGCTGAGCCTATGACTCCTAAAGGCGCTGCTGAACAGGTAGTTTCACAATTCGAATCAACGTTAAGAGAGATGCCTGACGAGCAACTGAAATCACTTTATACAGAGAAAGACGGCAATGTCGTATTCAATGAGCAGAAAGCTAATGAATTTTTTACTGAAGCTGCAAGAAAAGCAGGAGTTTCAATGGACAGTCCAGGAGTCAAATTGCTTAGAGATAATATCCAGCAGTTCGGCCAAGAACTGACAGGGCTTGAAGGCAGGTATAGCGAAGCATTCAGGAATGTTGAAATCAAAAAGCTTGTGGATAAAGGTGCGTCGCTTGAAGATGCAAAAATTCAAGCTGATAGAACTGGCAGAGAAGCTCAAGTGCAGGCATTATTAAAATCATTTTTAGAGAATAATGTTTTGATTCAGGCTCCTGCTGGATTCGGCAAGGATTACTATCACACACCCATGGAGCAGATGTACAGGGTTTTTGCAGAAGGAAAGACTTCTGTGAATATCCAGATGACTAAGAACTTGATGGATAAGAACATAGCAGACCACGCTGCTGTTTATAGGGAAGCAATTCGCTTGGATGCTCTGAGCAAAGGCAGATCTGAGGCAGAGGCTACACGCCTAGCAGAAGAATCTGTGTTTATTTTGGATATGGGTGCAGAAGGCGTTGCAAAAAGATTTATGCCACAGGACCTTGAAAAACTGCAGAAAGCAAAATTTGTTTTTACAGACGTAAATGGCCTCAACAGCTTAGTCAGCCAGGGAATGACTGAGGGGTATGGGCTTGACATTTCAAACCCATCAGCTGCAAGTGAAGCAATTCAAAATCTAAAAGCATCAAAACAAGCCTTGGATCTACTTGCGAAAAATCACAACCTAATCAACGAAATCCACAAGCTAACAGAAGATCCGTCATTAATAAGGACGATAGGGGAAACAACATTATCAGCTTCTTCGCGAACTGCTCTCGAAAGCGTGTATAAAATATTAGTTGACAATGGTATTGTAAGCAAGCCGACAGGCGATTATTTTGCGATTAATAAAGAAGCTATGTTTAAGACAAAAGTAGAGATAGAACAGAGGCTTAGAAGCCAAGGTGTAAGTGAGGAATTAATCTTAGATTTGCGCTCAAAGCTGGAATATGAAGTAAAGGAATTCAAGCAAGAATTTTTGCAGCAAGTATTCGATGGTCTTGATCCTAAGCTGAAGAGTGAATTCAAGTCAAAAAATAGCAGGGATGCGACTGTAGAAGATCTTGTAAGAAGAAACTCAGATGTCAGGGAAGATGTTCTTGGCGATTACCGTGATGTTATCAATTCTCTTAAACAGACTGTTGATATGGGTGCTAAGGAATTTGTTATAGACGAAACAGGAAGACCGAGGCCGACACAGGAAAAATCTCTGGCACCTCCTGAACTACAATTTGGCGGAAAAAACACAGAAGCATTGTTGAGATTGTTTACTAAAGGTGTCGAAGGAGCAAAACTTGGCGATATGCAGATAACTGCAGAGTCCATCAAGACTACATTTAGCTTGTATATAAAAGAGATTGCAATAGCGGATGGCGGATTGACTGCGATGACAGCAACGCCACGCGAAGTCGCGGGAACAATAGATGTTTATACACAAAGAGAAGGAACTTCTAGGATATTCTCTAAAGAAACACTTAACGACGCTTTCAGAAGAGAAGGGATTAGCAGAGAGATCGCAGGAGAGCAAGGAAGAGATTATGATATAACAACCGACAACCTAGAAGGCAGGATACGGTCTGTTGATAAAGTAAAAGTAATCGGAGAACTATTAGCAAAAAATGCAGGTGAAAAAAAGTTCCATGTATTCCTCGATGAAGCTATTTATGATACCACATCAAGGCAAGTAATGGCAGAATTCCAGTCTTCAGGAAAAGAAGGAGATGTTCTTTTAATCAGGGAGAGGCTTAAGCAGGGCGGAGAATACAGGGAGTATACAATTAAAGATGGCAAACTGGTCGAGAATCCAAAGCCGGACATGACAGAAGCCCAGAATGTATTTTCGAAGTACAAGGGTGAAAGAGTAACTGTGGTAACAAACCAAGAAGCAGGATTTGACCCGTACACAGAATTTAAGACAAAGCTTAATGATTTGTCTGCGAAATTATCAGCAAATGGGAGAACACTTGAAGATGTCATAAGTAGCATTGAGAAGCAGGTTGCTGATAGAGGTTCAATTTATGCTGAGCGAGGAATTCTGACTGAGGAAGGGATAAAGCTCGCTCGCGAAAATCTCGGAAAAGTAATGATTGAAGAAGGTGTTGTAAAAAATACTGCAGAGTATGATGCTCTGGAAAGAGTTGACTTCAAGGTGCATATCGGAGAAAAGACAAAGTTATCAGATTTAGAGCAGGGAGTCTTAAGGAAGAGAGCAAAAGGGCTGTTCACAGATTCTATAGAAATATTGAGTTATGACAAGCAAATAACAGACGCCAAAACACTTGCAGAAAAAACACTGAATAACGAGTTGCGAGAAACAAAAAAATATAATGAAAGGTCTTTTACAGAAGGACTTTCTAACATAGTGAGATTGTCATTTGATAGAGCAATTAATGAGGTTCTCGGCAATGCAAAACTGACAGATACGCAGAAGCTGGAGCAGATTCAGAAGATACAAGGAGAGATGATTGAAACAGAGAAATTCTTCGAGCAGTCAGATGCTTCACTTGCTGGCGAATACGGAAGAAGTACTACAGACAGCTTCAACGAGATGATTAGAAGTCATGTTGCCAAGTCAGGAGACATAGCAGCCAGGCTGGAGGCTGCTGGAGTAATTAAGGAATCTGTTGACATATTCAAAAAATTATCTGAATACAAGCATCAAAACATTCAATTCACAGGAGAAGGGGGAGGCAAGCGCCCTGCGCTGGCAGAGAATTTCAAGGACTTCGCAGAAAGCGCTGATAAACACTGGAAAGCAGGCACAGATTTCAATGAGTATTCTACTGGAGATTTGGGAAGAAGGCTTGAAATAAGAGAAGCAATACAAGAAGTGTCTGAAGCGACTCCTGAACAAGCTGTCAGGGAAAGGCAAGTAGAGCAGTCACGAATTGCTGCGAGAGATGCTGCTGTTGTGCCAACTTCAGTCGTTAATGCTGTGCGTGATGAGCAGTTGCCTATGTTGGCTGATGAATTTGTGCAGTTGATTCCAGAAGCTGAAAAAGTGATACCAGTCACGCCAGGAATGATTGAAGAGGAATATCCTCAAATTCCTGAAGCGCCTCCATTAGCTGATATTGTGAATTCTGAGATTTCTGCTCTAAACGCTAAACTTGCGACTGCAAATCCGAAAAGCGCTGAAAAAATCAAATCCAAAATTGACGATTTACAAAACACATTGGCTTCTGACAGGATTTCTGCACTTGAAAATGCCTTGAAAGCTGAAGGCAACTATTATGCTGTAGGAATAAAATCAGCTGAGGTAGCCACTTCAAGCCTTGCTCCTGCTACTGTTCTGCCAGTTGAATCATTCTATGTAATCTTGCAGGAAAAGTCTTCTGGTAAAAAGTTCATTGCAAAACCATCATTTTCCGCTTCATCATATGCTGGCGTTGACAAGGAAGACAAATCATTGGCAAGGCTTATGATTGATAGCACTCCGAGAGAGATGATTGCAGGTTTAACAGTCCAAACATTCTTAAAAAATGCAAATAGATTAGGAATAAAGGAAACTTCTCAGGTAAAATCTGCAAATGTAAAGACTTTAAAGCTTGGCCAAGAGGACATAACACTTTCAGAATATGTTGATAACGCAATCACATTCGAAGAATTTATAAGAAAATATGATGCTAAAAAATATATAACTCCTGAGATGTATGATTTAGTGAAAGCAGCATTTTCCATTACAGGAAATGGCGATGGGAATACAAAAAATGTTTTGGTTACATTTGATGGATCAAATGCAATATTACACTTGATTGATTGGGGCGGATCAGATATTGATAACTATGGCTCACAAACTTCAAGCGGAGCAATTTTGGAATTAAAAACTTATTTTTTCACCACACCATCAAGTACTGATATCGATTTCAGCAGCAAACTGAAAACTGCAGTAGACTCGACATTCACTCCAGAAAATGTTAATAATATTATTGAAGCTTCAGGATACGAAGGAAGAAAGGCAGAAATCATCAGAGATAGCTTGATTAAAAGGCCTGAAAGATTTAATCTGGAAGAAGCAAAACAAATCATAGCTTCTGCAAATGAAGAGCATGATGCAACAGTTAAATCAATAGAACAGAGCAATCTTAATGATGAAGAAAAATCACAAGAGAAACTTCTTGCACTTCAAACTAAAAATGAAGCA
>CAIVOO010000109.1 GCA_903907555.1 uncultured archaeon
TCCCTTCTCGAATTTAATGTCAAGCCATTCTGCCTCTATCCTGCTGAAGCTTATGCTTTTCTGAACCCCGGCTATCTTCGCATTCTTCTCAGCAGACTTTACATTAGCTTGAAGATAATCATATGCACAAATCTTTCCAGAAACTTCCTTAATTTTCTTGTCCTCTTTCGCAAAATCGAATTTTGCAAATTTTAGGAATGCGAATTCTTTCTTGTAGAACCTTGGGGAGCGGTTAGTCGCATATAAAGCGGCTTCTATGGAAATTATTCCTGAATTGCAGTATGGATCAAGCATGAAATCTTTTTCTTCATAATCTGCCATCTTCAGAAGCCCAAAAGCAATACTTCCCTTAATTGCTGCAGGATGAAGGAATATCCTGTACTCTCTTTTCGACAAGTCATATCCTGCATAGTCTATTCCGATGTACGCAGTATTCCCGCCAAGATAAACTCCAACAACATAATCAGGATTGTTCAAATCAACTTTTGCGTCAATCTTATCAAGTATCGCTTCTCCAATTTTCGGCTCTATGTCTATGCTTGTCATGTTTGATTCAGTATGCAAGCACCTTACAACAAAACTCTTGTCTTTCAGGAAGTCGAACTTTATTTTGGAAACTTTTTTCAGAAGGTCTTCTTCCGACGAGAATTTGAATTCATCAAGAAGCTCAAGAACCCTCATTCCAGCCCTTCCCAGATAGCAGAGCCTGCACAAATCCTTCTCATTGCATTCAAAGACGCAGACTCCGGTTCCTGTTGATGATTTCTTTTTTATCAGCTCTTCAATCTCTTTAGAAGCAGATTTTTCCAGGCCGATGTGCGTTATGTACAGTCCTTTCATAAGATTATTCTTGGGCTATTATTGCAGAAACAACAACCTTGTCTCCATCCTCAAGGCGCATAACCCTTACTCCCTGAGTGTTTCTTCCTATGACTGATATCATCCTTGCAGGCGTCCTTATTATTATTCCGCTCTTGCTTATTATCATCAAGTCATCATCCTCTGTGACAGAGTTTATCGAGACGACTTTACCATTCCTTTCAGAGCATTGTATGTTTATCACGCCAAGTCCGCCCCTGTTTATCGTGCTGTATTCATCCATCTTGGTTCTCTTTCCATAACCGTTTTCTGTGATTGTGAATATTGTTTTTGCATCCTCTGCTTTTACTGCGCCAATAACTTCATCTTCCCTCAAATTCATTCCTCTAACGCCTGAAGCAGACCTTCCGCAAGCCCTTACATCAATTTCCTTGAATCTTATTGCGTGCCCGTTTTTTGAAGCAAGAATTATCTCATCATTTCCGCTAGTTAGCAGGACATCTATCAATTCATCAGCATCATCAAGCGTTATCGCGATTATGCCGCCTTTTCTCGGCCTGGAATATTCTATCAGATTTGTTTTCTTTACAGTCCCGTTCTTTGTGGCCATAAGTAGGAAATGCTTGTCATCAAACTCGTTGACTGGTATGAATGCGCTTATTTTTTCTCCCTGCTCAAGCTCAACAATGTTGACAATTGATTTTCCCAGCGAAGTTCTAGTGGCTGTTGGTATGTCATAGACTTTTATCCAGTGTATTTTTCCTTTGTTTGTGAATAAAAGCAGGTATGAATGGGTGTTTGCAACAAACATGTGCTCTACAAAGTCCTGTTCTTTTGTGTCTGTGCCTATTATTCCCTTGCCTCCCCTTCCCTGCTGCTTGTAAGTGTCAATTGGAGTCCTTTTTACATATCCCGTATGCGTGACTGTAACAACAACATCTTCCTGCTTTATCAGCTTCTCTTCTGTGATGTCCTCAACTCCCCCGTCGACAATCTCTGTCTTTCTTGGATCATCATATTTATGAGCTGCTTCCTGAAGCTCTTTCTTTATTATTCCAAGAATTTTCGGCTCTGATTCAAGAATTTCTTTATATCCTATTATTGCCTTTTCAAGCTCTGTGTGTTCTGTCCTTATTTTCTCCTGCTCCAAGGAAGCCAGCCTCTGGAGCTTCATGTCAAGTATTGCTTTTGCCTGTATTTCTGTCAAGGAATAATTTGTCATCAATGCATTTGCTGCTGCCTGCGCATCCTTTGCAGATTTTATTTTCTTAACTACATCATCAATGTTGTTAAGCGCGATTATTAATCCAAGAAGCACATGAACTCTCTCTTCAGCTTTTGTCAGCTCGTACTGAGTTCTTTTTCTTATTACATCCTGCCTGTGCTTGATGAAATATGTGATTGTGTCTTTTAATGTCAGGATTTTCGGCTCATTGTTTACCAAAGAAAGCAATATTATTCCAAAAGTGACTGACAAGTTTGTGTGCTGATAAAGCTGGTTAAGGACAACATCTGCCTGCGCATCCTTCTTTATCTCGAATATGACTCTTATCCCTTCCCTGTCAGACTCGTCCCTGATGTCTGATATGCCTTCTATTCTTTTGTCCCTGACTAAGTCTGCTATCTCTTCAAGAAGAACTGACTTGTTTACTTGATAAGGAATTTCTGTAACGATTATTCTTGGCTTGTTCTTTTCGACTTTTATTTCTGCTTTAGCCCTTATTCTTATTTTTCCCCTGCCAGTATCATAAGCTTCGAATATTCCGCCTCTTCCAAGTATGCTTGCTGATGTTGGGAAGTCAGGACCTTTGATGTGCTGCATCAATTCCTGCGTCGTAATGTCTGGCTTTTCTATGACAGCCACAACACCTTCAGCAACCT
Organism: uncultured archaeon; assembly: GCA_903907555.1. Taxonomy (GTDB): domain Archaea; phylum Nanobdellota; class Nanobdellia; order Woesearchaeales; family CAIVOO01; genus CAIVOO01. The sequence continues at coordinate 2,701 of CAIVOO010000109.1, forward strand.
CCCTTATGTTGTGAGGCGGGATGTTTGTTGCCATTCCTACGGCAATTCCAGAGCTTCCGTTAATCAAAAGATTTGGAAGCTTGCACGGCAGTACTGACGGCTCTTTCAATGTGCCGTCGAAATTAGGAGTAAAA
>CAIVOO010000110.1 GCA_903907555.1 uncultured archaeon
ATGTTCTATTATACATATATGCATATCCAACATTTCCTTTCGCATCTGTTACTTTTTCTGTATGCATGAACACATATCCTAAGAATATTACAGCGAGCAAGCTAACGCCTAATAAGCTCCAAAGAAGATACTTGTTTCTTTTCTCCATGCTTCACCTCTTTAATGTAATACAGATGATTAATAATTGACAGTTTTTAAACTTTTGTAGAAAATATGATGCCGGCGGGGAGATTTGAACTCCCGACAACGAGATGACACATCTTACCGACTATGAGTCTCGCGCAATAGCCAGGCTATGCTACGCCAGCATATTAGAGAAGGATAAATAATCTCTTTTTAAAGGTTTGTCAAAATAATAGTTGGTTAATCATTCTTGTTTTATTATTCGGGGAGGGAATCCGAAGTTGCGCTTTACGTCTTATTTATGCCCTACCACCCACCACCACAGCAAGATTAGATAGCGAGGGGGCCGTGGGGGCGTCAATAAAACATTGAGCATCACTTTGACAGCCGCCCACATTTGGTAAAAAAATAATTCAGAAATAAATTTACATAAAAACAAGAAATCTATTTACCTTGCCTTAAGGGCTCTTCGTCTCTTTTCCTTTTTCATTCTCTTACGCTGCCACTTCCAGCGCATCTGCCCTTTCTTCTTCCAACGCCTTGAACTTCTCTTCATATTCCTTAATTTTAAGACGGTCCTTTATAAATCTTTTGCAGACTGAATAATGCTCCGGCCGGGATTTGAACCCGGGTCGGTGCCTCGAAAGGGAACCATCCTTGGCCGGTCTAGACTACCGGAGCATATGAGAGTGAATATAAAATGAGCCCGCCGTGATTTGAACACGGGACCACCGGCTTGCCTAAGCAAGCTTTGTATGAAACGCTGCCATATAAGACCGGCGCTCCACCAGACTAAGCTACGGGCTCGCTAAAGCAAAAGCGAATAGGTTTATTTATAAATGTTATTGTGAAAATTTATAAATGCGCTTGATTTATCTGCTTCCATGAATTACGGGCAGCATTCAAACAAAGGCGCAACAATCCTTTTCGGCGCTTTATTTATAGTTGTTGGCTTGGCAGCTTTGGGTTCTCAATTCGGTTTTTTTGATTTGTCGCAATATTTTCCATTAGATCCTTCGATACTGCTAATTGCAACAGCAATCGGCTCGCTGGTTGGCGGGACATTCATGATTATAAAATCATTCCAGCACACTTATTGATTATGAAAGTTTTTATTTCTCAAGGCATTATCCGCACAATAATAGATTCTGCGCTTGAAAACCCTGACAAAGAATTCTTTTATTTTCTGAAAGGAGAAAAGAAAGGCAACAATTGCAAAATCAGCGGATTGTACTATACGCATCTGACATCCTCAAAATTCCGCGTTTCTGCAATCACCCCGTTTTATCAGGACATGCACGATGTAATTGGCACTAGCCACAGCCATCCGAGCGGAAATGCTCATCCTTCGGAAACAGATTTGAAAACATTCTCAAGATTCCCTGTCAACTGCATTTGCAACGGAGAAATCATCAGATTTTTTGATAATGCAGGCAATGAGATTACTGAAATAAAATACACTGATGATGAGTTTGAATCAATACCTGCATTCCATCATGGCGAATCAATATCATTCACGCCTAAAAACAGGCTGTGGATTTATGCAGCATTGGCAATAATTCTATTCCTATTATTCAGCTGGACATTATGGTACCTGTTTTAGAAAGTATTAAATACTATTTTATCAAAGAATGTTGAAGAGGTGAATGTTATATGGCAAAGACTCTTTTTGAGGAAATCGTTTTAGACTTTAATAAAATTCTTGACTTGAAGAAAAAATCGTATGTTGTTACTCATGCTGAAAAGGTTGAGATGGCAAACAGCGGTGAAAATCTTAGAAATGTTTTGAAAGTGCAGAATGAGAGGATAGCTGTACTAAGCAATTATTGCGCTAAGACTGCTCCTGCAATCAGAGGTCTACTGTTGCATCCTTATGAAACAGAAAGAACAGCATTTGATGCAGCTGTAAACGCCATAAAATCATACGTCAATGAAATGTCAGAGCTGCTTGTATTGGAAGCTGAATATCTCGACAGCAGGGGCGCTGTTCCTGAAAAAAAGGTGCGCAGTTTCGAAGTCTTCATAATGCGCGAGCAGGACTTGGATAACAAGTTTGAAAGGATAGCTTTCGGCCTCGACAGGCAAAATATTGAAGCTGTAAAAAAAGAGTATGACTGGTCAACAAAAGTCACAAAAATGCTGAATGCTGCTGCATTGGCATTAAGCTCAGCTCTGAAAGCCCTGGCTATTGCTGATAGAGCAAAGGATAAAAAGCCAATTCCAGAAAAAGTTACAGTTACGACACCAGAACATAGTTTCTTGTTCAGGCTTTAATTTTTCTTTTTAGGAAAAAATAGAACTGCGCTGGCCGGGATTTGAACCCGGGTCGCATGCTTGGCAAGCACGAATCCTAACCACTAGACTACCAGCGCGATTATCGTTTCGATTTCTCCGCAGGAGAAATCCCGAGGCGAACGCCCGAAGGGAAGTTCGCCGCATTTTCCCAGGTTTTTTGCTTTAGCAAAAAAGCTGTAATGGGCCCACCCGGATTCGAACCGGGGACATCCACCTTGTAAAGGTGACGTCATAACCGCTAGACCATGGGCCCTTTACACATTCTGATTATGAATAGTTTATAAATATTATTGCCTATTCCTTTTCATCGCAGCCATGATCTTCTCGAGCGATTCTATCTTTTTTATCATGTCCAGCTTCTCACTGTCGTTCTGCTCGAGCATCCTGCCGAATTTCACAAGCTCGAAGTCTTTTTCATTTATCGTCTTGCTTATTGCCTGGAATTTCTGCAGCTCTGCAACGACTGTTTTCAGCTGGCTTGAGACTTCTTCTGATAATTTTTCAATATCCTTGTAAGGCGAGACTTTGTCCTTGAATTCCTTGACAACAACACCTACTTTTTCCTCAAGCTCTTTCTGCATCTTCTTCTGCAAGTCCATATTGAGGAGGTTTATCCTGTCAAGGGACCTCTCGAATTCTGTCTTAAGATTATTTAGCGATTGTGCCGTATCTCCAAATGATTTTGAGCTGTTCTCAAGACTTTTCTTGAAATCATTGTTCGCTTTCTGCATCTCGATGAGTTCCTTCTTCACATTTTTTATTTCATCCTGCAGCTCTTTCAGCTCTTTGTGGGCTTTTTTCTGGTCAGAGCGTATGTCATCTATAGACTCGCTTGTTTTCATCAAGCCCCTTATTTTATCTAGCATTTTGCACCTCAGAATTATTTAGTTTTAATGATGCCATATCCTATCAACCTGAATCTGGTTCCTATCCTTCTTGAGATTGTGACTCTCGAATCCTCTGCAGAACATACAGGTAGCTTAAGTATGCAGTGAAATTTTCCCTTAGTGAGACTGTCGACTATTCCGACGGTTGCTGCAGAGTTTACATTAAGCATTAATGACTCTCCCATCTTTATCGGCTCCACAACCAAGTCTTCTTGCGAACCCACAACTCTTTCAAGAAGGTGTGTTTCAAGATAGAAATCGTTCCATGTCGGAGGCAGCCTGTCTCTCTTTCCGACTATTGCGCCTGCCAAAAGGTCTGCCTTTACAATCGATGGGTCGAGCAATGTCTGCAATCCTATTGACCCGCCAGGACCTATTTGCTGAACATCCATCCCGCCAGTCTTTAGCGAAACAATCTTTGTTGTTATTGGTTTGTACGTTACTCTGCCTTCTTTCTCAATCTTTCTGCCTGGCTTCAATTCAATCTCATCGTTGACTTTTAATATTCCTTGGCTTAAAGAACCGCCTAAGACACCGCCTTTCATTTCTGAAAGCTTTGTTCCAGGCTTGTTAATATCAAATGATCTTGCAACAAACATCATCGGATCTTTATTAGGATCCCTTTCAGGTGTCGGCATGAAATTTTCAATCGCTTCTATCAATAAATCAACATTAATATTATGCTGGGCTGATACAGGAATTATCGGTACATTTTCATAATCTGTTCCCTTAAGGAAATTCTTTATCTCCTCATAATTCTTCATCGCCTGCTCCTGCGAAACTAAATCAATTTTATTCTGCACCACAATAACTTTCTTTATTCCGACAATCTGCAGCGCCATAAGATGCTCTCTTGTCTGAGGCTGAGGGCAGGTTTCGTTTGCAGCAACAAGCAATAATGCCCCGTCCATTATTGTTGCTCCTGAAAGCATTGTTGCCATCAATGACTCATGCCCAGGCGCGTCTATGAATGAAACTTTTCTAATCGGGACAGATTTCTCCTTGCATTCAGGGCATTCTGTTTTTGCAGTGTACAGCCCGCACTTCGGGCATTTCCTGAATATGACATCCGCATACCCAAGCTTTATCGTGATTCCTCTCTTGATTTCTTCAGAATGCGTGTCTGTCCATTTTCCTGAAAGCTTTTCTGTTAAAGTTGTCTTACCGTGATCTACATGGCCAACTAATCCTATGTTTATCTCTGGCTGTTCGCTCTCTACGTCCTTGTTCGGAGCTTCAACTTTCTCTTGAGCTTTTTTCCTTGCCATGTTAGCTTAGCATTATCCAGATTAGCGCTATTATTATGAACAAAACACCTGTGCCCATAAGCAGATATGAAATCTGCTTGTACCTTGGCAGATATTTGAAGTTCTCAGCAACAGCCTTGAAGTCTATCTTCATTTCTTAGTTTCCTCTTTTTTCTCTTCCTTTGGCTTGTCTTCGCCTAATGGGCCCTTGCCCTCTTTTATTACCTTGAGATTTATCTGCGCAATCTTTGGATGTATTGTGTTTCCGCAGACAGTTTTCCTGACGCGTCTTCCTTTCTCACTATTGTGTATTCCTATTCCAGACACTGCCCAAATTTTCTTTCTTCCAATCCCTGCAAGGTCATATCTCATAGGGAATCCTGCATAATCAGAACCGCCAGAAATCTCAAATTCATATCCAGGAAGGTCTATCATCTCGCCTTTAATCTTATCAGCAATTCTCATGCCGATGAACTTCTTTGTATCCTGGTCTTTTATTATCTTCTGATAGCTCTTCCCTGTCTTGGGATTAGAAAGCACTAGTTTAAATTCTACCATTTTAGTCCTCCCGAGGCCGAATCACTTTAATGATGCCCTTAGCGGTGCCTCAGCACTATTGAAAATAGAGTGGTGGTTTATAAAGGTTATGTCTAGAGCTGCTCATTAATCTCTTTCAGCCTCTTCTTGATTTCAGACAATGTAGAATTAACTTCAGTATGTATATCTGCTTTCGGAGCCTCTTTCTTTTCTTCCCTGACTTCTTTCTTGTAAGCAGGCGCCAGCTTTATTGGGGCTACCGGCTGTATGTCAAGCGGGGGAGTGTTTATTTCAGTGACTGGTGAAGGGTTGCTTTTGAAATAAGAAACAATTATCGCCAGCAAGGCTGCAAAGCTTAATCCGACTGCCAGCTGAACATAAATCCTGCCAGTTTCTATGTCATGCATTACAACTGTTTTTGTAACCTTCACTGCTTCGCCAGCCAGTGTTGGGAAGAAAAGTTGTATAGCCAACCCGAGAAGTATCATCGCAAGAATAACAGTTATCAGCACATCCCTCTTATTGACCATAATTGTTGTTAGAATGGTAGTATTTAAAAAGATTTCTGCACAATTCTCCAGTATGTTTGCAAATATACCTCCGTTAAATGAAGCCAAGTTCTATGTAGACAAGGCTTTCAGGAAAGCAAG
>CAIVOO010000111.1 GCA_903907555.1 uncultured archaeon
ATACAATGTTGTTTGCTTTTATGAAATCTTCAGAAGTAAACGCGTCATCAGACTTGTCCAGATTGTTATCTTCTAAAATCTTATCAAACGAATAGTATTCTGCATTTAATGCTTTGGACAAAAGCACGGAAATAGTTGATTTCCCGCATCCTAATGGCCCTCGAATTATGACATAAAAGCTCATAGAGCAGTGTACATCATATTTATTTATAAGTTTTGCCACGTTACTATACGTAAGGTATATATTTAGGATGGTTTCCCAAAGCTCGATGGAATACTCTAAGGCGAGTTATGCTCCGGAAGACAATCTTTATCAGGTTTCTCCTGTGCAAGGCGAATTACGGACAAGAGGCCCGCTTAATGTCGGGTTTCAGGTCACAAGAAGATGCAATTTAAAATGTGTTTACTGTTCTGAGCCGCCGAATCTGCCTGATATGAACATGCAGCAGATTGCTTATGCGTTCAAGAACCTGAAGAAAGCAGGTGTCCTAAAAATAAATTTGACAGGTGGAGAAGCTCTTCTTCGCAAGGACTTAAGGGAAATAGTGGATTTGTCGAATAAGATGGGTTTTCACACAGCAGTGGATTCCAATGCAACTCTCGTTACTGATGAAATGGCTGATTTTCTTTCAGGGAAATTAGTTTATTTTGAAACAACCATTGACGGAAAGCCTGAGACTCATAATAGAGTAAGAGGAAAGTATGATGAAGTCTTGAGAGGGGCCACAAAAATTGTAGCCAGGAATATCCCGTTGTATGTTGCAGTTATGGTTCTCGGAAAATCAATTGATGACTTGAAGCATTCTTTGGTTGTTGCAAATGAATTGGGCGCATCCAAAGTTAAATTTCTATCTCCCATACCTAAGGGAAGAGGCAAAGAGCTTCCTGATGAAATCCTGAACAATGACAGTCTTTTGGAGTTATGGGGCCAGCTTTGTGAGTATGTGGGCAAAACAGATATTAAGCCGCAAATAACTCTTGCCGACTGGAAAAAAATTGGGCAGGGTTCTGTGATAATCGTCAATTCTGACGGCAGTGTTGTCGGAGGCCCGTCTCACGGCGAAGATAACTGTGTAACTCACCTCGGAAATATCCTTGAAGAGAGTGTTGCAGATATGTGGAAACGTTATCCGCATAAATTAAACCACATTCGCAAGTATACTGGAGAAACCATGTATATATCATAAATGCTGACGAAAAAACTATCCTGCGGATTTGAACTTCCTTTGCTTGCTGTTGGCACAAGCATGATGGGTGGGGAAGACAACGGACTGCCTGATTACAGCAGGGATGATTTTTTCATTAAAGCAATACAGCAAGCCATTGATTTGGGCTATTCTCATATTGATACTGCAGAAGTTTATGGCGGCGGACATACAGAAGAATTGGTCGGTGAAGCGATAAAAGGATTTTCTAGAGAGAGATTATTCTTAACCTCGAAGGTTGCAAAGCAAAATTTGAGTTATCAAGATGTGCTTGCATCTGCCAGGCAGAGCCTGAATAAATTAGGAACAGATTATCTTGATTTGTATCTCATACACGCGCCAAATCCAGAAATACCAATAAAAATTACAATGCACGCATTGGACTTTCTTGTCAGCCGTGAGCTCGTCAGAAATATTGGCGTTAGCAATTTCAATGCAGAGCAGATAAAAGAAGCGCAGAAATATTCGAGGTACAAAATAGTCGCAAATGAAGTAAAATACAATCTGTACGCAAGAATAGATGTTCCAACAATTAAATACTGTCAGGATAATGATATGATTGTTATCGCACACAAGCCATTTGGAAGAGGGAAGCTGGCTGAAGAAAAGATATTGCTATTGTCAGAACTTGCAAAGAAATACAGGAAAACAGAAGCGCAGATTATTCTGAATTGGCTTGTAGCTAAAAGGAATGTTGTGGCATTGTTCAAATCGACAGATTATGAGCATTTAAGAGAGAATCTTGATATTTTTGATTTTGTGCTTGATACTGGGGAAAGCCTAAATCTTGATGCGTTGGTTAGAAAATAATCTTATCATTGATTCCCTATCCTTGCTATTGGAACGCCCAGTATATTATAATCCTTGCTGGGAACCCTTCCGCCGTTGAAGCACATCTGCACAGATATTAATTCATATCCTTTGATGAACTTCACTGTGTAATACCATTCATTTGAATTGTCGACAATTCCAAGGTCTCCGTTGTCGCAAAGCAAATCGCCATCCTTGTAATATTGCGTTGTTGAGCGCTGCATCCTGACTTTATCAGCAATATTTGTCAGGAAGCGGACAAGCTCCCTGTTTTTCACTCTCTTTGTCCTGTTATGTTTTAGTTTCATTTTAAAGTCATAATGCCTGATGCTGCATTTTTTGCATATGATTTCGTCAAGCATTTCCACCCTGTCAGGATATCCTGATGTTATTTTATAGACAGATTGGACTTTTTTATACGCAGCAACCAGCTCTTTGACTTCTATGTACATGCCATCTGTCGCAGGGACTATCTTAAATCCTTCCTCAAGCCTGCCTTTCAGCTCGGTTAAGTCTCTCAGAACACTTGTCGGCGCTGTTTTCTTTTTTTGCTTGGCATAATTTACAACACAGGTCCTGTGCACTCCAAGCATTTCGGCAACGAACCTGTATAATTCGTTTGGTCGTCTCTGCAGTTTGCTGAGTCTGGCAATAATCCTGAGTATGGCTGCAATCTTTTCTGTGCTTACCCTGTAATCTATTGTAAATCCGCTTTCCAGCTTTGACTTGATTTCTTTAAGGTCTTCTTCCAAACTAGCAGGGGCATTCTTTACATCCTGTGTATAATACTTGTAAATAGTCGACCTGCTTATCCCGACTTCCTTGGAAATGAACTTGAAGACAACCTGCGGATGATTCTGCAATTTACTTAGTTTTAGAATTTGCTGGAACCATGGCTGCAGTTCAGCAGTGCTAATCCTGTCTTCCAAATCCATATTCAAGCGCTTTCGAATCTGTTGACAACCACTCTATATGCTTCACAAAAGACTTTGTAATAAAGATGCCTCTCTTCGAATCTCTTTGATTTTCTAAAACTTGAAATTTCTGCAAGATAACTTAAAGCTCCAGTATCTACAAATATTTTTTCTGCTTTCTGCAATATTTTGATTGCTTGCATGACACTGTCATACTCGCCATCCCAAATAAGCTCCAAGGCTTTTTTATACTCCTTCTCTTCGATATTTTTCAGTTTCATAATATCACCTCACGCAGTTGTTTTAGTCTTGGGATTTAAGAACTTTTCCTAAAATATCAGAAAGCTTTCCTGTCACGTTGGTTATGTTTATGCCGTATTTATTGAGCGATTCCTGAATCTTTGTTTCAGCAAACTGCTTTATGTATTGTTCAAGATCAACTCTCATTTCAAAAGGTACTTTAAACTCTGTAATCTTCAAGTCAGCAACATACACTGTGCCTTCAACCTTTGCAAAAGTCTGCCCAGGAGTTATCAAGCCAAGCGCAACCTCTGAAGTCGGCGCCCAGTTGATTTCTTGAGAGAATGGGAAATCTGCAGTTTGTTTTGCAGATATTGTTTTTCCTTCTATGTATCCGCTGCCTAATTCATTGCCAGAATTTTCAAGTGTTATTTTGTAAGTTATTTTTTTGACTCCGACAGGAAGAACCCCTCCGTTGTATAATTTGATGTTTCCGCCAAATGTGAAACCAGAGAGGTTGATATTCTGCAGTTCGTTGACTGTGACTTTTTGGAGTTCAATCTTGGATAATGAATAGATATATAGCCCGCCAAGAATTATCAGGATTCCCAATATGCTCAATAATGCTATTAACAGACCTCTTTTCTTTTGCATTAACAGATATTTGTTGTGTTGAGTATATAAATATTATTTTTCAATTGTGGGCAAATCACTAGAGAAAATCATTGTGTATAGCCGAACCAGTTCGTATAATGACCTTGCTTCTTCCTGCTCTTTTAGCGTTTCTTCTTCGTGTACGCATATGGCATCTTCATCATCACAGCATATTGCGCAATCAATTGGTGTCAAGTATTCGCTATCCCAATATCTTCCTTGAGGGCCGACAACATTGTACTGATGTCCGCCGCCTTCGAATTGAAATATGTCAATATCCCATCCTTTCCTAAGATACTCTTTTATTGCAGCTTCGAGCTGCGATTTTGAAGGCTTTCTCATAATACTTCCAGACATTCTATCTCATATATATATCTGTTGCTATATCTTTCTCTAAGGCAGATACCTTAGTATTTCAGAATGGATATATAACAGCTTAACTTTCTTATTTTTAGATGGGTGTTGGGGAGGAAAAATGAAAATATTTAGTAAACTAATAATGGCTGCATTATTGCTGTTAATCACAACAGCTGGTTTTGCAGAGGCAGCGCCGCTTCCTGCATTCAAAATGCCTGCATGCAGCGGAATCAACTATCTGCATGGCGGGTATACTATGCAAATTAACATGCCTGTCCAGATAAATGACAAGGTATTGATGTTCAAGGAAGTCATTAAAGCAAGCTATCCTAAAAATTATGACTTGGCAGTTCTTGTGGTTGTAAGCGATATAGACAAGAATGGGATTGTATCAAATCCTGTTGAGAAGGTTGTCCCAAGGAATACGAAAGAAGAGATTAACGGACTATCTGTTTGGAATGTCGGAATCTACCCAGGATATAACGGCAATAAGGATTACGCAAGTTTTCTTGTGAGAACAGTTTTGCCAGCAGTTTATCCTAGATGTGTCTACAAAGGCATATATGATATGAGAGTCGGAGATTCAATGGGGATGAGCGGACTGATAATAAACATGAAAGCTGTGGGTTTTCAGCCACTGACAAATTTCGACGTGATTGATGCAAACGGAACGCAGTCAATAGTCAATGCAAAAGTCAACGATGAATTTGATGTCAAAGGCCTGCACTTCAAGGTATTGGCAATCGGACTGCAAGGACCAGGCACACTGCCGCACGCATACGCTAGATTAGAAATAAGCAAGACAGACGAATCTATTTCCGTCAAAGCGAACAAGACTGCAAGCATTAACATTCGTCCGTTTGGGAAATAATTTTTTTATTTTTTCTTCTTCCTATACCAGTTAATCAAGAATAGTATTCCTACAAGAAACGCAGGCCCTGTGATAATCATGCTCCACGACAAAACCTGGTACCACGGGACTCCACGAATCAAAGTCAGCACTATATACAGCAGCCCTGCAAAGATGAAACCAACCCCTCCTACAACTTCATGCTTCCACGAGATTACCAGAACAGCTATCAGAACGAAAGCAGGGATGTTGTGCATGAATAGAGCTAATACTGTTCCCCAGAATCCATAATTCCCATCAAAAACATCCAATGAAAACATCATTACGAATAAAATAAACAGAATTGATAATATCCTCGGGGTCCAGTAGATGAATCGGTTTATTTTCTTCATGATTACATTCCCAAAAACTTCAACAGCCCATAAACCAGGAATGCTGGCCAGACCAATGCTTTAAGGAATCCTAATACTCCCATCCAGAAGCCTGTCGCAGTTGAAATGTAATAAACTGCTGCTCCTATGACTCCTAATCCATAACCTGCTCCTGCAGGACCACTATGATGAATATATTTTTTCATTTTTACACCTCTACAGGATATGATGGGACAAGGATATATAAAAGTTTTCAATACTGATATCTTTAGTTTTATACTCACTATATAGTAGTATCAAACCGAAAGATTAATAAAGGTGAGTTTAATCTTTATTTGTATGGCAAAGACAAAGATAAAGTTTAATGGAAGCATAGAAGACTTGGCTGATTTAGGCAATGTCGGAGGGGATTTGCCTCAGAGGCAGGTAATTCCTTGCATGTGCTCAGAAGGGCTTCACGGATTGGTTCTTAAGCAGTATATCATGAAAGAAGCAGGCAAGATTTCTCCAAGCAAAGCACAATTAATGGACGTTACCGCATTTCTAAAAAGAGAGGTTGCAGAAGGAAACTTGAAGCCATTGTCAGGAATGGGCTTCTCTATCATGTCCAACGCCATATTAAATGTGTGCAGATGGGACACTGAATACATAGATGTTGTAGTCCCGCAAATATATGTTTTGGATAAAGGCTTGTGGGTGCCTCAGGAAGTGGAAAAGGTTGGCGCTTTTTGCAGCGGAGAAAAAAGAGTGTATGACCATGAAAATAATGCGTGGCTTGGATATCTTTATTCCAGAAGAACAGTCCAGAACAAGCTAGATTATCTGACTGATTTTCTGTGTGATTAAATCGCTTATTTTAGATTACTGGCACACAGTATTTCTTTTGTCCTCTTTTTGAGGATCTAAATCATTGTCCTTGTAGATTTTAACGCTGTGAGACCTATCGCTATTGAAATAATTCTTTGTAGGGCAGTCATCGCCTCCTGTGTTTACCATCCAATTTGTTGTTTCAGGCTGTCCCTCTTTCCTAACACAAGTGCTGCCAACTGCTATAAGCGCTCCTGTCTTATGCGTCCAATTGCCGCAGTCAAAATTGTCAGTTGACCATGCAAGCAAAGGCAGTTCAAGCCTTGCACCGACAGGTCCCTGAGCTGTTCCTCTTGAGATAATCCTGACGCAATCGCTTTTGACATTATAATCGCCTGTCTTGACAGTCCATTTGCAAGACATCTCATTTATTTTCACGTCAAATATTTCTGGTTTTGGCGGAGGAGATTGTGGTGTTTCATTTTTAACAGCTGACTTAAGTTTTACTATCATGGTTGTAGGCATGCAAACCTCATCTTGCTCGTCCTTGGCGCATACGCTGAATGCGTATTTTCCAGTGACTGTCGGAATGCCTATAAGCAATCCGTTAGGCTCGAGCGTAAGCCCTTCTGGTAATAATCCCGAGCCATTTTCGTGCGAGAATGAATATGGCGGATTTCCCCAAGTAGGATTTATTGTGTCCCCTGCAGGCCCTCCGCAACTCGCATCAGACATGGCAGAATCAGGCTTGCAAAAACTATACGAATAATCAACACCTTCAGTTGCCTCAAGAAGCTCAGGCGGTGAGAAAAGAAGCTTGTAAGTTTGATGTTCAGTCTGCTGCTGACAGCCGCTGATGAAAATAATTCCGACCAATAGGATTGCTAAAAGATAATCTTGCATGAGCTTCATGTTGCTGTTTGTATTATTTGAGTATATAAATGTTTTTGGCTTACTTCTTTCTTTTATTGAATAATTGCTCTGCAGGGCAGCCGATTTCCCTTTGTTTGCAGAACTTGCAGGCTAGAGAGCCTCGAACAAAGCTATTTCCGACAGAAGCAAGGATTACTAATAATGCAATCAATAACAGCATTAGCCAATTGAATTTCAATATCAATAATACTATTCCTGCAACTACAGGTATTATTGAAACAAGGAAATCTGGCAGTATGTCTTTCCAGGCGATTTTATCTTTCAGAAACGCCTTCGGATTTCCCTTCTTGAAAAACAAGGAGCTTATCTTTCCCTTGCCAAAAGCGCAAAACTTTCCGTAATAATAGCAATTAACGCAGCTTCTTTTCATCAAGCGAATTTCCAATCCAAGAATGTAAAGCAAATAAAGCACTAGCCAAATAATGCCTAAGTGATAGATGATATACGCTCCTATAAGATAAATTGCAATCGAAACAAGGTTAGAAACAATCATAATCCCGCATGGAAAGTTCTCAAATGTCTTTTGTTGCCCCATAATCTTGTCTAATGACTGATGAAATATAAATCTTTTGAAACGCGAACAATTGTACATAATTATAGAGCCAAGAACCCTTGCTATATCGATAAGTTTTTAAACAAACTAAATTTCTGGAGATTAAGAGGTGTTTAGCGCCTCAGCGAATTCTGAGCAAATAAAATGGATATAAATAAAGAAGAAGGAATCAGTAAAACTCAAGATGATTTTACTAGTCACCAATTAGAAAGAGGTCTAGAAGACTATCTTGAATGTGAGAGATTATTAACTATTTTTTTTGTCGGAGTAAATTACTGCATTCCTGAATGCTTGTCTCAGAAAGTTGGAAAGTACAGAGAAAGGATGGATATGCCTGGTGATCCAACTCAATTCCCGGGAAATATGGGGTGTTGCCCTTACGATGAATTTAAGCATTCTAATTATGAAAGCATTGCAGATAGGACTTTACTAGAAAGAAGAAGGATAGAGAAATATGGTGAACCTGATGATAATAGTGCTGTGTGCGGATATCATGCAAAAGATGGTTGTATTTTAAAGGACCATAAATCTCCTATTTGCTTAGCTTATGTTTGTCCAGAATTCGCTGATTTTGTACATGAAAGATATGGAATAAGATATTGTAAAGATAAAATAGAGGAAAATCTGGAATTGATATTATCAAATAGACAATCTCCTGAAGAAGTACAAAGATTTAAAGATTTGATACAAGAATTTACTGATAAGATACATACATAGCTGTGCCCTCAGTTTTCTATGTCTCATGACCTGATTTTTCATGCTTATCCATAAGTTATGAATTGGATACTGTTCCTTAATTTATCCACTGGACACAGGACTTCTTGAAATAGAGTATTTAAACAAGTTCGCCCTCAAAAGTCTGATTGACAGCCTAAATTCAGAAAGTTTTATATATTAATACCATATTAATATGGTATTAAGGTGGTATTAATGGTGCAAGCTATAATAAATATTGATGAAAATGCGAACAGGGTTTTGAACATACTGAAAGCTAAATTCGGGCTGAAGGACAAAAGCGAAGCTATCAATCTGATGGCTGAACAGTATGGAGAGCAGGTTTTGGAGCCTGAACTCAGGCCTGAATATATACGTAAGTTAGAAACCATCAGGAAAGGGAAGTATCGCAAATTTAATTCTGTTGAGGAGTTAAGGAGAGC
>CAIVOO010000112.1 GCA_903907555.1 uncultured archaeon
AAAAACAAACATTTATTAGCAAGCAAATTGCCCGTCGGAACATGGAAGATTTCAAGATTTATTTTCCTCACGAAAAAATAAGGGATGAGCAGAACCGCTTGATAGAAAAAGTCAAGACAGCGCTGCTCACAAAAAATAATTTGATTGCGCATGCTCCCACAGGATTGGGAAAAACTGCTGCAGTCCTTGCCCCTGCGATAAGTTATGCGCTTGAAAAAAATCTTACAGTGATTTTTCTCACTTCGAGGCACACCCAGCACATGATTGCTGTCAACACGTTGAAGAAAATCAAGGAAATGTACGGATTGAAGTTTCACGTCGCTGACATAATCGGAAAAAAGGGAATGTGCCTGCAGCCAGGAGTGGAGTTGCTTTCCTCGTCAGATTTTTCAGAATACTGCAGGGCAGTCCGCGAAAAAGACAAATGCAATTTCTACACAAACACAAGAAAAGGAAATAAATTAACTCCAATGGCTGCAAAAGTTCTTGAGGACATGAAATCATCAACATTGCATACGCAGGAAATTATAGAAGCCTGCAAGAATCCTGAGCTTTGCCCTTATGAAATTGTGACTGCTTTGGCTGCAGAATCAAAAGCAATAATTGCAGATTATTATTACATCTTCAACAATGACATAAGAAACAGCTTTTTCAAGAAAGCTGACAAGGAGCTTGGAAGCTGCATACTGATTGTTGACGAAGCGCATAATCTTCCTAATAGGATTAAGACATTGATGACAGAAAGGATATCCGGAATTTCAATAAAAAAAGCAATTATTGAGGCGAAGAAAAACAGTTTTGACGACGCAATACCAACATTGGTTGCAATTCAGGACATTCTTAATAATCTTGGAGAGGAGCTGAAAAAAGGGCTCAATGAAAGAATTGTCGAGAAGGAAGAATTTGTAGATGCTGTGAACAAGATAAAAAATTATGACGACATAATGCAGCAGTTCTTCCTGCTTGCTGACATTGTGCATGCAAGCGCAAGGCAGTCATACATAGGCTCTGTGGCAAAATTCCTTGCCGCATGGAAAGGGCCTGACGAGGGATTTGCAAGAATAATCTCCTACAAATACATCAGAGAAATGACTTTTGTCCTTTCATACAGATGTTTGGACCCGTCGCTGGTTGCCCATGATGTTGTAAACAACACATATTCAACAATACTGATGAGCGCAACCCTTAATCCGACTGACATGTACAAGGATTTGCTCGGATTCGATAAGACAATGCAGGAGGAGTTTGAAAATCCTTTCCCTCAAAAGAACAGGATGAATCTTATTGTTCCTCTTGCCACGACAAAATTCCAGCAGAGGAATGAGAAAGAGTTTGCGAAAATCGCATTGATATGTGCGGAAATTGCGAATGCGATTCCAGGAAATACTGCTTTCTACTTTCCGAGCTATGACATGATGTCAAAAGTTTCCTATTATTTCACGCCGCAGTGCAACAAGACAATATTCACAGAGATACAGCGCGCTTCCAAGCAGGAGCGCGAGGATTTGCTGAAAAAATTCAGCAGCTACAAGGATTCTGGAGCTGTATTGCTTGCTGTAGCTTCAGGAAGCTATGGTGAGGGAATTGATTTGCCAGGAGTCCTGAAAGGAGTTGTTGTAGTTGGGCTTCCATTGCAGCAGCCTGATTTGGAAACAAAGAAGCTGATAGAGTATTACCAGGAGCAGTTTGGCAGGGGCTGGGATTATGGATACATATTTCCTGCAATCAATAAAGCATTGCAGGCAGCAGGCAGGTGCATAAGAAGCGAATTTGACAGGGGCGTGATTGTTTATTTGGATGAAAGGTATGCGACCAACTACCGCGGCTGCTTTATAGAAGGCGATTATGAAATTACTGAAGATTATGTCGGAAAGATTAAGGAATTCTTTAATCAAGTAAACTAGTATACAAAAGAGTAACATTTATATACTGACATTCTAAAATATCATCGGGGGAACATGGTAATACTATTTGACGAGTTTCATCTGCCGAAAAGCATCTATGATG
>CAIVOO010000113.1 GCA_903907555.1 uncultured archaeon
CAATCATTGCTTTTCTAATTTTAGGATCAAGATTATTTATATCATGATCTATTGTAGAAATTATTCCCGAATGTTCCACCTTATCTTTTACCTTTCCAAACATGCGATCAAATAAATCATTTACATGCCTCATGTCACCATTCTTAATTGCCTTGAATACGCAGGCAGCAATGAGAAGCTTTGAAGCAGGAGCAGGGCTGTTGGGGTTCACTATCTCTTTGCACTTCTGGAGGCAGTCATCCCCCTTAATTTCTTCCCAGGCCTCCAGGAGTTCATCCTTGAATGGCTTTTTATTGCCAACTCCTTTTTGCCTTCCACCCATTTTGGGATGCCCTGGCTTGAATGGAACTCCTGTTGCCGCACTTTTTTTCGCACTATCTGTCATGGTTTATTATACCAAGGAATTAAAATATTATCTCGGATATTTTCGGCTATGGCTCGCATCATGTTTGGCATAACTGCATTGCCAAGTCTATTCCATGCTTTATTAAAATTGTTTCCTAATTGCCAATTTTCAGGGAAGGAACACAATAATTTGCACTCATTAATTGAAAGATATCTCTTTTCTGTGGGATGGACAATATTGGGTGTTTTGATTATAGTTAATATAGGTTTTTTAAAATCCATTTTCTTCATATTGAAATAATTCTGATTGATCTTTGCTTCCATAGCGAAATTCTTTCCTGGTTTCACTTTATTAAATCTTTCCAATATTTTTCTATTTTCTATTTTCTTTATTATTCCTAAGCTTTTGATGTTTCCTAATGTTTGCTTACTAGTTATAATATCATTATTTGGAATAGGATAGCTTGGACTTATATTTAAGTCCTTCCTGGTTCCTATAAAAATTAAGCGCTCCCTTGACTGTGGCACATTATAATATTTTGCATTCATTAATTTACATTTAACATTATAGGTAGTCGCCTTTAAGACTTCCATTATTTCATTAAACTTCCCTTTAAATGTTCCCTTAATCATTCCAGAAACATTTTCCATCACAAAGACTTTTGGCTGCAGTTCTGTTATCAATCTTACATAATAGTTAAATAAGTCATTCCTGGGATCTGCTACATCCCTTTTACCTGCAATGGAGAAGCCTTGACATGGAGGTGATCCATCAAAAACATCAAGATCTCCTGGATTTATTTTACAAAACTCAAGAATTTCTTTTGCGGAAACCCTAGTAATGTCCTTTTGCCAACAGGGAACTTCCGGAAAGTTTAATTTGAAGCACTCTACTGCATGGGGTTCCCAATCAAGTGCAAGTAATTCCCTAAAGCCTGCAAGCTTATATCCTAAAGAGCTTCCACCGGTTCCTGCAAAAGTTGATATTACTGTGAATTGTTTTTCCATTACCATTTATACCCACAGGAAGGGCATTCATGCTCTGTTTGTAGTTCAGAAATTTCTTTCTCTTTTATCTTGGATTCTTCATATTTGTCTGCAGGTTCAATTGTAAAATCTTTCAACCCCAAGTTCTCAATATCAAAATCCGGTCCCAGATCCCCTATATCCAGATTAATCTGCGACAGATCCAGCTCCGCCCATTCTCCTATTGAATTATCTGCCACCATGTGCGCATATTCCTGGTCCTCATTTTCGAAATCCTGATAGTTCACTGGAACTTCTGTTAAATCCATTTTCATGGCTGCCTGTAGCCTAGCATGACCAACCACTACGAATCCCGTTTGCTTTGATACTACGATAGGTGCCCGATACCCTTGATACTGTAATATCTTGCAAAGCCTATCAATTTGATCTGGACTATGATGATTAGGATTCTTTGGGCTGGGCTTTAGTGATTTTGGATTTTCAAGGCTATCATAAGTACAATTTATTTGCATGCTACCTTCTGTAAATATTGATTACGTTGTTTCGAAAATTCTGTTATGAACAGAAAGGTTAAATGATCTATTCAAGTCTGCCGCCTCCATCAATCCGATCAACAGAATCTTTTTTTGCTTCACCAGAGGCTTCTTCTTCAAGTATTGGTTTATAATTATGTTCGGTAGCCCATTTTTTCGCTTCGTTAAATGTGTGTTTTGTTTTTTCAAATCTTAATGCCTGAATTTCTGAATGTCCCTCTTTTATTCCTAATACAGCAGAGATTCCAGGTGCTAATTCTTTCATTGCAAAACTGGTATATTTTTCTGGATTATTAATTCTGAGAGAATGGAAATGTGGAAATGGATTGATTTGGCGGGCATTGATCGTGGAAAAGTTTCCGAATTGGAGGTCGCACCAGAGAACCGCGCTCACTATTCCAAACGCACGATTGATTTTGAATTTGATTATCCTTTTGGCAGAAAAGAATTGTACGGTC
>CAIVOO010000114.1 GCA_903907555.1 uncultured archaeon
GGAATTAAGCCAGAGGCAACTGCATATTTTATTCGACCATATGTGCTTTGGCGATGGAAATATGCAGAAGAATGGGTTTAGGATTTATTATACATCTTCGAAAAGGCTTGCTGATGATGTGCAGGAAATTCTTCTCAAAATTGACAGAGTTGGAATTATTAAAAAGAGAAAAAGGCTTGGTGGAGGAATTGGAAAAAGAAAATTCAAAATAGTTCATTCTTGCTATGAGGTTATTGAGCGCATAAAAAAAACTGTTGCATGGATTGATAAAAGGGATACAAGAATAATTGATTATAAAGGCACAGTTCACTGCGTTACAGTCCCTTATCATACATTATATGTCCGCAGAAATGGAAAACCTGTATGGTGTGGCAATACCTTGATGTTTTGGTCGCAGCCTAATGCCATATTTCACAACACACTTGAAAAGATTAAGGAGGACCTTGCGAAATCAGGATACGTGGGATATATTGACATTAATTGCATCGCTAATGCAAAAGGGATATTTCCTTTAGAATTCACATCAAGATTCGGCTATCCAACGATAAGCATACAAATTGAAGGGGTTACAAGCGACTGGGGCGAGTTCCTTTACAAAATTGCAGCAGGCGAGAAATTCGATTTGAAAGTCAAGAAAGGATTCCAGGTGGGCGTTGTCGTCGCAGTCCCGCCGTTCCCATATGATGACAAGAAAGAGTTCTATATCTACAAGGATTTGTCAATACTTTTCAAGAGACCGAATTTTGAAGGCGTACATCTCGGAGATGTCAAATTAATTGAAAATGTCTGGAGCCTTGCAGGCGAGTCTGGATACGCACTTATCGTGACAGGATCTGGCACGACTGTTGAAGAGGCGAGAAAGCAGACGTACAACCGGGTTGACAACATAATGCTTCAGAACATGTTCTATAGGACAGATATAGGGATGAAATGGTATCGTGATTCTGACAGGCTGCAAACTTGGGGATACCTGTACTGATTATGAATAAATTCAAAAAAATAGGCGGCATTATCATCAGAGATAAAAAGATTCTTGTAGTGAGAAAAAAAGGGACAGATACGTTCATAATCCCTGGTGGGAGAGTTGAAAAAGAAGAAACATCGGAGCAGACGCTCAAGAGAGAGCTATTTGAGGAGCTAAAAGTAAAAGTGCTGTCCTTAAAATATTTCGGGGTCTTTACAGAGCCTGCTGCTTTTGAAAAAGACACATTAGTTGAATTAGAGATATATAATGTTATGATTATCGGTGAGCCCTTGACAAGCTCTGAGATTAAAGAATACAAATGGGTGGATAATAGCTACAAGGATAATGGGATAAAATTAGGTTCGGTCTTAGAGAAATATGTTTTGCCTAAACTGGCTGAACAAGGTTTAATCAAATGAAACAGATAGTAAGATTGGATGATTGCTTAAAATGCAGGGAGTGCTGCAGATTCTACAAGGGTTACCAGCATTTGGCGCCTATAATTGAAAAAGAAGGCAAGTACTCAATGATATTGTGCAAGGAAAAGAGAGGAAGCTACTATATCTGCCCTTACTTCAAGAAAAATATCTGTATTGTAGAGAAAAACAAGCCGTTTGACTGCAAGATATATCCTTTCAACATAATGGTCAACAGGGAGGGAGCGATTGTGCTTGCTTATGATAGAAGCTGCAAAGGGCTTAAGGGCAAGACGAAGAAGGAAATAGAAAAGTATGCAGATTACTTAATCAAATACATAAAAAAGATGGGTATTCTGAAAAATAAATTCTATGTTGAGCCGTTCCAGAAGGAACTGACAATCGTCAGGAATCTTTAAATTCACCAAATTCATATTTTATCTTGTTCTTCCTTATTTCCCCCAGAAATGTCCTGTAGATGAATGCATAAAACATTTTCATGATAAAATTTAACCTGCCTTCCTTGTCAAGCCGCCTGACATTCACTTTTATCTTGGGGCCGTGCAGTATCCTGAACCATTTTGCTTTCATCACGAAATTGTGGTCTTCGCCCAACGTTATTGTCGGGTCGAATCCTCCTCGCTCTTTAAAGTATTTTTTTGTTGAGAATATGCAGAACCCTGCAGCCAATGGACTAAAATATTGGTTTATGAAATATAAAAGATTCCAGTAGTCGCGGTGTATTATCTTGTCAAACGTCCTGCTCGACATTGGCATCACGTAAGTTGTTGCCGCATCAAGCCTTCGCTTCACGAATTCTTCAAGATTTTTTTCTATAAAATCATTCTTAAATGATACGTCTGCATCGAGGAAGAGAATATAAGGTGTATTAGCAACCTTTGCTCCGTTATTTCTTGCTACAGAGGGCAAGCCGCCTTTGACAATTCTTGCACCAAATGATTTTGCTATATTTACAGTATCATCTTTCGAACCTGCATCAGCAACTATCACTTCAAAATCCTTGAATGTTTGGTGCTTCAGGCAGGATAACAATGTGGGAAGAAATTCCTCTTCATTCAGCGTCGGGATTACTATTGATAGTTTCATATTTTAAATTCCTTGGCAAGATCCAAAAAAATGCTGCACCAAAGCAGCCCCTCATCAGCTTTGTAAAATGGCGTCTTATAAATTGTCCCATCAGGATTGTAAAGTTCTACAAAATTCCTTTGTTTTTCTATTAGCTGCCTGTATTTCATAAGATGCATTCTTGCCCTTTTTCTGTCTGCTCGCTTTAATATAGTCAGATAATTTAGTCCGTTATGCATCCAGATTGTGTTTCCGACATAATTCGGAACGAGCCATTTCATCGGAGTCAGGAATTCTGCATCGCCTGTTATTGTATATTTTATTGGGAATGGCTTGTCAAGAAGCTCTTTTTGAATTGCTTTAACTGAAGACTTGAGCATTTGATTATCAAATAAATCCAGATAATAAGGGTAAATGTTGGCGTCTGAAGATATAACATCATTATCCAAATCATCCTTGAAATATTTTCCTGTCCAAAGTTTTTTCTTCATAAGCTTTTGTATGTCTTTATTGAACGGATTGATTAATTTGAGTTCCTTGCAGTCCTTCTGCAGAGAAGCCATCATCGCGTTGTCATAAGATGATGAATTTCTTATGGAATGGTCTTTAACGCTTGTGAAATATCCATTTTTTACCATTCCTGTCTGCTTGTCAATTATTTTGTTGTGATACCTCATTATTTCCTTGTTAATGAATCCTTGATGCCTTTCGATTAATTTTGTATTATTTGTAACTCTTAACGTCCTGATTAGCAGAGCAAGCGAGTCCGGCCCTATACCAAACACATCGATTGGAACCTCCTCATCTGTAATTGTTGAAGTTATTTTATTGTTTTTTTCAAAAATTTTCAGTGCATATTCCAATGTCTTCCCAACTTTTTCCTTATAGCCAAGCCTGCAAAGGCTTTCTGCGCAGAATGCAAAGTCTCTAACATAAAACTCTGCGAAGTTTCCAGAGCTTACCTGAAAGTATGTTCCATTCCAGCAGTCATCTATTATCTGCCTGGCAATGTTTTCGTAATTTCCCTCATATTTTTTTCTTTTTGCAAATCTTAGCTTAAAGAATCGTAATGCATCTTTAATATGGCTTATACCTATCATGCTTCCTCGAAGAACGCTTTGAAGGCGCCCCTGCTGTGCCTATATATGAAGAAAAGCCCAAGCAGAGTCCAGAATAAGTCTCTTGCGCGGATAATAAGTGTAAGCGCTATGGCTGTAGTGACATCAATCCCCAAAAACATGAATACAGATATCTGAGCAGCTTCAAGCACACCGATTGCGGCGGGTATTGGGATTATGTACGCAATTGCAACAAAACTTAGGACAAGGAATATTTCCATAAGATTTGGAGTGTAACCCACAATCTGCATTGCAAATGAATATTCAAAAAACATCAGTATCCAGATAACTACACCGTAAAACATCGAGCGCAGAAACGGGCCGCGCCTCCATCTAAGAACGAATATTGTGTTGCTCTCGACAACTTTTATCTTCTCAATTATTTTTTGTATGCTCTTTAACTTATGAAGCCTTAAAAACTCCATTGTTGATGATATTGAGCCCCTGCCTTTCAAGTGAAGATAGAAGAACCTGAAGAGGATGA
This sequence comes from uncultured archaeon, assembly GCA_903907555.1. Classification (GTDB taxonomy): domain Archaea; phylum Nanobdellota; class Nanobdellia; order Woesearchaeales; family CAIVOO01; genus CAIVOO01. The sequence goes on from CAIVOO010000114.1 coordinate 4,069, forward strand.
ATATGACTACTAATAGCGTGGCGATAATCAATGCAGTGGCTTTTCCTGAAATCGCATAGTTAGTCATTATTATAAGGAATCCAAGAAGGCCAAAAACTGCATCCAAAGATAATTCTATTGCATCGTCCAGCAACACAGAAGATGCTGCCTTGGGCATGGATACATTATGATTTTTCAATAAATATGCCCTGATTGGCTCTCCGCCTATATGCATTGTTGGTGTGAGATAATTGAATGCGTAGCATGCGAGTTTGTATTCGAATAGCTTAAGGAATTTCACCGGCTGGCCCAAGCATTTCAGTATGTTCTGCCATCTTAAAACCAGGCAGCACATTATCAGGAATGAAACAATGACATAAGCCGGAAGAAGCTTGAATGAGAATATATCCAAAGTCTTGAACAGCTCAACCGGCGAGAAATAATGGTAGATGGCTATAAGTACTGCAATCCCGATAAAAAGAGATATCCCGAACTTGTAAATCTTTTTCATAAAGCGCACCTGGGGGGATTCGAACCCCCGACCTACAGCTTTCAACAGTCTCTGCTAACTCTCTTCCTGCCGAAGCACTCAGAGTGGTATCATCACAGACTGTAGGAGGCTGTCGCGCTTTTTGGCTGCGCCAAAACCCTGCTTTGGGCAGGTATCCAAGCTGCGCTACAGGTGCATACAGTGCTTTCTAAGAGCAGGATTTATAAATATATTGCAATAATAATCTGTTATGAAACTAAAACTATGCATACTGATAATACTGACGACTTTTATGCTGATTGGGTGCTCAAGCAACGCAAAAGTCTGCATTAACAGCAATTGCTTTAATTCTGAGATAGCAGACACCCCTGAAAAACAGCAATTAGGGCTGATGAACAGGGAATCGCTTGATGCAGACAAGGGAATGCTATTTATTTTTGACAAGGAAGTAATACACAGCTTCTGGATGAAGAACACATTAATACCATTAGACATGATATGGATAAACTCCAACAATGAAATTGTTTACATAAAGAAGTATGCACAGCCATGCGAGGCAATGCCCTGCGAAAGCTTTAACCCAGGCAAGATTTCAAAATATGTTCTTGAAGTTTATGGCGGTACTGTGGATAAGAAAGGAATAAATGTTGGGGATAAGGTTACAATCAAGATATGAAGATTAAACAAGTTCCTGAAGACTTTAAGGTAATTGAGAAATTTGATATAAAATTTAGTTCAGGAGATTATTCTTACTATTTGTTGCATAAGAGAGACTTATCTACGCTTGAAGCTTGCAAGATTATTAGCTTGATTTGGAAGAAAGATGTTAGCTATGCAGGGAATAAGGATAAGAAAGCTGTGACAGAGCAGTACATATCTGTAAAGAACGGGCCTGAAAAGGATTTGAATGAGAAAAAGTTTTCCTTGAAGTTTGTCGGAAAAGGTTCAGTTCCCATTAGCTTAGGAGATCATTCAGGAAACTATTTCGAAATCGTTGTTCGTGATATTGATAAACTGCCAAAAATCAAGAAAGAATTTGTGAATTATTTCGGAGAGCAGAGGTTTTCTAAGAACAATGCAGAGATTGGCAAGTTGCTGGTGAAAAAAGAGTTCGGCAGGGCTGCTGAACTATTGAAGGAGAATGGCACATTGAAAGAAATTGACAATCCTGTACAGCAACTAAACAAATTAGAGCGCAAACTGCTGATGCTTTTCGTGAATTCTTATCAATCAGAGCTGTGGAACAAGATGGCAAAGACTTCGAAAGAGAAAGAAATTCCGCTAATCGGCTTCGGAACCGAAGAAACATCTGAAATTAATCACATTCTGAAAGAAGAAGGAATAACAACAAGGGATTTTGTGATAAAACAGCTGCGAGGCGTTTCTTCTGAAGGCGGGTTCAGAGAAAGAGTTGCAACAGCTGATGAGCTGGAAGTTGGGAAGCTGGAAGATGATGAATTGAATAAAGGAAAGAAGAAAGTGTTGCTGAAGTTCTTCTTGAATAAAGGATGCTATGCGACGGAGTTTTTGAGGCAGAACTTCATTTAAAAGTAGTCCCTAATAAGTAGTATCATATCGAAAGATTTATATATAAGTTATGCCTATAGTATCTTGATAAAATGATAAAAGAATCCATCAAAAAGGAATTGGAATTTTGGTTCGGCTTTTTCTAAGTAATTTAACATATAAAATTTTGGTTTAATTCAGAATCAGGTTTTAGTGATGAGCCTGAGGGAGAAAAAAATGATAGGAATAGTAAGTGTATTGACCTTGGCAGGATTGCTCGCAGTAGCTGTGAATTTGTTCATGCAGCCACCTGGAGGATGCGGATATCCATCAGTAAGGGATCAGGAAGAACGTCTTGCGAAAGAAGTATATGAAAGAAAAAAGGGAGATATCTTGTATATCAAAATAGGTATCCGAGCACTGTATGATTGCCTTAGAGAGGGCGACGTCAAATTAAGCAGGGATGAACATCAAATGCTATCCAGAGCAAAAAAAGAACTGGGCAGCATATTAAAAAATGTAGAATCGCAGCTTGAGAAGAAAATTGATGAAGTGTTGGAAGAAGTGGATAAGGAACTCAAGAAGCGCGGCCTGTAAAATAATTTTTTATTTTTTTATTATGTGCAATTCTTTCCTTGATTTTTATTAATGCAGAAATTATTCACGCAAGCGCAGTCTTTTGCACTATAAGCAGCTGAGCACATATACAAAGCTGGGCAGACTTCTGGCATCTTGAACTGTTTGGAAGAATTTATGTTTATGCAGTCTGTTGGGGTGCAGCCAGGCATCGGGACGCAGTCTGCATCTGAATTGCAGGCATGCAGTTCATCGTTCCTCATCTTTGATATCTGCTGGCATTTGTTGTTAAGGCATTTTAAAACTAA
>CAIVOO010000115.1 GCA_903907555.1 uncultured archaeon
ATCCCTAAAATATTTTTCAATTTCTGCAAAACTTTTCATCTCAGAAATCTTTCTTCTCATTTCAGCACTGCCATCAAGTCCTTTCGTGAACCACAATGCGTGCTGCCTTGCGTCTACAAGGTTCAGTTTATCTGCAAATGATGAGTATGCTTCAACTCTCTCCTGCATTGTCGGCTTCTTCATCTCTTTGCCATTCTCCAAAAAATATTTCACTTCCCTGAAGATGAATGGATAGCCCATTGCTGCCCTGCCTATCATCACAGAATCGCAGCCAGTCTCTTTCATCATTCTCCTGCAGCTTTCGCCAGAATTAATATCACCGTTTCCAATCACTGGCATGAAAACATTCTCTTTCAGTTCTTTTATCCAATCCCAGTTTGCTTTGCCGGAGTAAACCTGCTTCAATGTTCGCGCATGCAATGCAATCGCAGAAACTCCGCACTCTTCTGCAATTTTCCCGACTTTCAAAAAGGTTATTTGCTTGTCGTTCAGCCCTGCGCGCGTTTTTATTGTGACTGGCTTCTCGCATTTCACAAGCTTTGAAATAATTTCTTCAACCTTGTCAAGTTTCCGCAGCAATCCAGCGCCTGCCTCCTGTTCCGTTACCTTAGGTGCAGGGCATCCAAGATTGAAATCAATGAAATCAAAATCATCCCTTACGATTTTTGCAGCTTTCACAATTGTTTCCTTGTCAGAGCCGAACAGCTGGACTCCGACAGGAGATTCATCATCAGAATGCTTCAATAAATCCTTTGTCAGCTTGCTCTCGCGAACAATTGCTGTTGCGCTTATCAGCGGAGTGCAGACAACATCTGCGCCAAAACTTTTGCACAGATTCCTGTATGGCGAAGATGTCACATCAGCCATCGGAGCCAGGAATAGCTTGTTCTTGAAGTTCATAAAAGTAATAATAAAAGAAAATTAATAAAACTAACTGAAACGCAGCTCTGGCCTGGTTTCTGAATCTAAATCCTTGCCATCTGTCTTGAATGTCACAGTGCCGTCATAATCTGTCCTGTAGACTGTGATTCCCTTGTCTTCAAGCAGTTTTATCACGTCAGGCCTTATTGTGTCAAGAGTTCCTGATATTATTGCGACTTTCGGATCAACTGAATCAACTAGTTTTGCAATTGCGCTTGATGAGCCATGGCTTGGCACTAGCAGAACGTCTGCTTTCAAGTCTTTTGCATCGCCGATGCAGCTGTCATCGCAGTCAGAGGCGAACAGGAAGCTTGTGTCTTCATAAGTTGCCTTTATTACAATCTGCCCGTCAAAAGGCATCATCTTCAAGTTTATGCTGTCAACACCAAGATTTTCTGTTTCATTAATGTAATTTATCTTGTTGTCATAATAAGTCACGTATTTGTAGAAATTAAGGTATGGTCCTGAATCGCTTGTTTTTGATGATGCAAGGACATTTGAGCCCTGGAAATTGTATGCTATCGGCGCAAGTCCGCCAACATGCTCGTCAGCAGGGTTTGTTGATATTACGTACTGCACTGCAGGAATCTTTTGTTTTATGAGATACTGTGCAATTTTTCCGCCGGCAGTCTTTGAGCCGCCGTCAATTAATATATGCTTGTACTTTGCTGTAACTATTTCAACAGAATTTCCTAATCCGACATCATAGAAATTTACTGTGACGTTTCCTGATATTTTTTCTTCAGGTA
>CAIVOO010000116.1 GCA_903907555.1 uncultured archaeon
AAATCATTAATGAATTTTTCGAATCTCATTTTTTCTTTGTTTTTTTATTTTTGCATCCGCAAGTTTCACACACAGTGTTCACCTCATTACAAGCTTTTAATGAATGATTATTTAAAAATGTTATACTTTATTATAAATCTTTACAAAGCTCTGTCGCTTTTAGAATAAAAAATCTAATGCATGGCTGTTATATGAAAAATTCTCATATCCATTATTTCTGATTTTAAGTAATATTTATAAATAAAATCTAAATAAACAGCATAATGCGCATCGCCATAGTCTGTGATTCGGTAAATCTTCAATATGCAGGGTCATTGGTATCTACTTGGAGGTATGCAACAAAGCTGGCGAAAAAAGGCCACAATGTTGTATTAATCTCTACTGGGAAAAAAAGCTCTGTTAAAATTGTTGATGGTGTAAAGATCATACGTTTCAAAGCTTGGACTATTCCTGGAACTGATCTGGACTTTTGGATGTCTTTATATGTTTCACCCAAAAAAATCAGGAAGATACTGAAAGAAGAGCATATCCAACTGGTCCATTGTATGATTCCTACACCTCTTTGCTTATTGGTTTCAAAGGTTGCAAAAAAACTCGATATTCCTTTGATTGCTCACTCCCACACTCAACCTGAGAATATATTGATGAGTATGAAGATGAACAACAGATTACTGAATAAGCTATTCTACAAATATTTAGTACAGTTTTACTCTATGGCTGACGTTATAGTCTGCCCGACCAGGTTTGCTAAAGAAAAACTCCAAATGCATGGATTGAAAAATAAAACTATTGTGATAAGCAACGGCGTTGATCTGGACAAGTTCAAGATAAATCGCATCCCTAAAAGTTTTTTTAGGGCATTCGGCTTGAACAGAGAAAAAAAGCACATACTTTTTGTCGGCAGGTTATGGCGAGAGAAGAACATTGCCACTCTAATTAAAGCTATGCCTTATGTATTGAAAAGGTTTCCTTTAACACATCTGGACATTGTCGGGAAAAAATCCAACCAGTATTTCAAATTAAAGAAACTTGTCGATAAGTTTGATATCTCTGACAATGTCACTTTCTTAGGGAAAATAAATGACAAGGATCTTGTATACGCATACAATACATGCGATATTTTTTGTCTGCCTTCTTATGTAGAACTTGAAGGTATGGTGGTTCTCGAAGCGATGGCCTGCGGCAAGCCCATCATAATTTCAAACTCTTCCGAATCCGCATCGAAGTATTATGTTGATGGGAATGGGTACATATTTGATGCTGACGACCCTAAAGACCTTTCGAAAAAGGTCATAAGAATTCTTTCAGATGACAAGCTTAAGGAAAAGATGATGGCAAGAAGCCTTAAGATTGTAAAAGAGCTGGATATTAACAATTCTATAAAGAAATTAGAAAAACTGTATGCGCAATGTATCTGAAAACTCCTGAACTGAAAGGAGAATGCTGCTATTATAAGAATGATTTCAGGAGAGGCAGAGCTTCATTAGTTTTTCTGCACGGTCTTACGGGCCATAGTGGTGTCTGGAAGAGTTATATGAATCATTTTGGCAAGCGTTATAACATCCTGGCGATTGATCTTACCGGTCACGGAAAATCCAAACGCCCCTACAAATTCAGCGGATATAGCATTTCATCCATTTCGGATTCAGTGCTGAAAATATTGAAGAAAGAGAATATTTCTTCTGCGCATTTTGTTGTTCATTCCTATTCTTTCTTGATTTTTCTCGAACTGGTGAAAAAACATAAAAATGTGGTAAAATCGTCAATTACTATCAGCCCTTATTACCCCAATCACAAAACGAAGGAATGGAAGATATCGCGTCTGATTTCCATTTTTGCATCTGCGCTTGTCTTTTTTCTTCCGACAAGAAAAAAACATTCTCTTTCAGACTATTCCCTAGAAAAAGAGAACGACGCTGATGTTCAGTTAATCAAGGTCGCAGCCTCGATAATAAAAACAGGAATAAAAAGCGCCATAGCAACGGGCTACTATTCATTAAAATACAGAAACCCGCAGGACTGGAACGGGATTAAAGTGCCTCTTCTGATTATCACCGGGAAGCTGGACACAGTAATCCATTTGGAAGAAGTAAAAAATTTAGCCAGCAAGATAACAAATTCGAATTTAGTCGTACTTGAAGAAAATAATCACCTATTGGTATGCCCTTTTCATTACAAGCTTATCCCAATTATGGAGAAATTTTTAGAAGGGAAAAAATTAATCTGAATTTAGGGATCACAGCAGATAATCAATAATCAGGATTATAATAAGGTAGGTAACTAAAATAAGCAAGATGCCTGTGAAAATGTGCTGTACGATTTTCTTGATGAGCAATCCTTCTTCCTTAAGGAGAACATTCTTCATTTGTTGATAGCTTCTGATTAAATTTTTCCTGAAATGGAATCCGACAATGCCCAATACAATCAGAACAGCACAGACTATGCCCAGATACTTTTGGATTACTGGGAAAATCCATTTAAATGAACTGCTTAAGAAATAACCGATAATCAAAAATTGTCCAATAGCAATGATTGCACTGGGGATGCTGTATTTTAAAAATTTTTTAAAATCTATCTTATACATTCCCACAAAGAAAGGGGTTACCCAAGCCAAAGGGCCGTTAAATCTTGCTATAAAGACTGCTTTTGCCCCATGTCTCTCGAAAAAATGTTTTCCCCTATTATAATTTTTAAAATTCAGAAAACGGTTTTTCTTTTTAATCAGCCTCCTCCCAAGAGTTTTCCCCAGATAATAATTAGTTGAATCGCCTATAACCCCTCCCAATATTGCAGCTATACTGACTATCCAAATGTTTACAATGCCCAGAGATGCCAAAATTCCGGCACCAATGAAAATAATTTCGCCATAGAAAAGGAAACAGGTAAATATAAGAATTTCAAAGAAAGATCCAAGAAATATTATAAGATACGTTAAATATGGATGAGCCCCGATCCAGCTCACAAAAGGGTTAATTAAAGTAAGGATATCCATTTATCTTATCACTTTCCAGTCTCTTCTTTTTCTAATTTTCTCAGGAAGGATATTCCCATAATAAATATTTATGAAAAACATCTTTATCCATCCCACCTTTTCAAATCTTCTGGCCGAAGTTAATACGTTCTTGGTCCTCATAAAAAAATACTTTCCATGCCTGGCCAACGCACGCGCATATTTTTGATCTTCCCACAAATGAAGTTCCTCATCATACTTCTCTTTAAATAAGATATCTTTTTTAATAATGTGGATTACGTGAAGACATTTACCTAGACAATCGGTGACATTCCTGTGAAAAAACCAAAATCGACTTGCCAGATTTTTCGGAAAAGGCAATATTGTCGTAGTTCCGAAATGGACATTAGGATGTCTATTAATGTATCTATTTAATTCTTTGAGAAAATTCGGTTTTAGAAACGTATCTGCATCCATCACGATGCACCAATCTAATTCTGGAGAAGCCTTATTAATACCAAGATTTCGTGCTCTTGACACGCCTCTTTTTCTGGAGGCATAAATTCTGAAATTATTTGATTCGAATTTCTTAGCTTTTTTGTAAGTTTGATCTGAAGAGCCATTTTCGATGACAACAACTTCATATTTCTTAGGAGGATAGTCTATCTTTTTAAGAGAAGTTAGTGTTTTTTCAATAATTTTTTCTTCGTTATGTGCAGGAATCACAATCGAAAAAAAATTAAGATAATCTTCGCTCTTTTTAGGCAAGTTCATTTTATTAATTTTAAACCTCATAATGTTATGTGATTTAAATGATAGCCCCGGGCAGATTCGAACTGCCGTCAAGAGCTTTCTTCAGCATTCGCTGCCAAAGGCTCCCATCCTTGACCGCTAGACTACGGGGCTGTAAATATCAAGCTAATTAGTCTGTTTATAAAATTTGCTAGAAAAACTCGAAGAGGTTGTGTTTGTTAAATTTATTCAGGGAGGGAATCTGAAGTAGCGCTTGACGTCTGACTTACGCCCTACCACCCACCATCACAGCAAGAACAAAAGGCGAGGGGGACGTGGGGGCTTAAACTAGACATCAAATATTACTTTGACAGCCGCCCACGCTTGGAAATAAAATTATAATCTAAAATTTATACTTAGTTTTTACAAGAAATTTTTAACCTAATCCTCTTGGGGACTGGAACATTTCTGATTCTGGGAGGAATCCTCTCAATTCCAAGAACTGTTTCAGTGCACCCTGCAGCCTAAGGCAGTCGTCCCTGAAATGCAGCCTTTCCCTTTCTATGTCTGCCAGGTATGTTCTTTTTCTGAATAAATCGACAAATGCCCCGAATATAGGCACTTTCGGAAGCTCTGATTTAGGGTCAAACTCTAAAACTCCGTTGACAAAGCATTCGTATTCTCCTCTCTGCGCTTTTATTTTGTTTCCCTTGTGCATTATCTCTATGTCTTTCATTCCGAGAACGTGCATGTCAATATTGAGCTTGCGCTTGAAATATTTTGTTGTCGGGCTTTTCTCAACCCTCCACCATATCCACATCTCCTTCGCTCCGCCCTGTGTGACTCGTTCAAGATAGAATTTTTCCATCAGCTGTTCTGTGTCTCCGTCAGCATAGCCTTCGAAATTCAGCCACTCTCTCATGAATTTGTATGTCTCTTTAAGATTTAGAACTTCTTCATAATCAACCCTTAAATTTGAGTCAGTCTTCTCACCTGTTACAGGATACTCTTTAAGCGCCATAATCAGTGCTTAGGGAATATTGATTTATAAAGCTTTCTTACGATTGAAAAGAAGTCGTATGCCAATCCTGCTAATATGCTAATGAAAAATTTGACAGGCATTATTGGCTTTGTCACAACTTTTGTTTTGCGCTTTCTTATTGCATCGAAAACTGATTTTTCATCTTTCTCGGCATCAATTAACGTGTAAGTGTAACCTATCTTCCACAGCTGATGGGCGTCCGAAGTTCCGACAACTGCTTTATGATTCATATTTGCAACTTCTACAGCTTTCCTGTTTGGAAAGTTCACTTTGTTGGAAAAATAAAAGTGGCAGTATTCTACAGCGTCGAACAAATCAATATTTTCTTCAAGCTTCTTTCCTAAACAGCTGTTCATTACATAATAAGGATGAGGCGCTATCACAATTATTTTCTTTTTCTTCCTTAATTTTCGCAAGTCCTCGAAATTATGAATATTTTTTGCTTCATTGTTTGTGATGCCATAAATAAGAACATGCTTGCGCTCAATCGTTTTCTCAACACCAACTAGAAGAAGGATTCCCTTGCTTCTGGCATATTTCGCAATACTTTTGTAATTCGGGATTTGATTGTGCTCTGTTATTCCAATCACGTCGAACTTAAGTTCAGCAGCCCTGTAAATAACCTCTTTAGCGCCATAAAGAACAAAATCATTATGGCTTAGTCTTGTGTGGATATGAAGATCGCATTTGAGCATATGCTTCGAATTGATAACATTTTTATATAATTTGCGAATTATGGAGTAATATGCAAGTGGGCGTAGTAGGAAAGGCCAACGTAGGCAAGTCAACCTTTTTCAAGGCATTGACTTTGGCAAATGTCTTGATAGCAAACTATCCATTCGCGACTATCGAGCCCAACAAGGGATTCGGCTATGTCAGAGTGGATTGTGTCGACAAATTCTTCAACACGCAGTGCAATCCCAGATTCGGTTATTGCATCGACCACAAAAGGTTTGTTCCTGTGGAAGTTATTGATGTGGCAGGCTTGGTTCCTGGAGCTCACGAA
>CAIVOO010000117.1 GCA_903907555.1 uncultured archaeon
AATCTTTGTGAGCTTCACAGTAGCTGCAATCTTTATTCCGCCTTTCGCACCTTTTTTTATGACAACTTCTGGCTTTCTCTCATCTATACGCAGATCTGCCTGACGCAGTTCGTCTTTCAGGACTTCCAGCTGCTGTTCTGCATCGAAAACATCCAGAATAAACAGGACCATATCAGCGCTTCTTACAACTGACAAAACTTCTTTGCCCCTGCCGATTCCGGCAGCAGCCCCTTTCAGGATTCCCGGAACATCAAGAATCTGTATTTTTGCGTGCTTGTGCTCCATCAATCCAGGGATGCAGGTCAATGTAGTGAATGCATAAGCTGCTGTTTTTGATTCTGCGTGAGTCAGCCTGTTGAGAACTGTTGATTTACCGACTGAAGGAAAGCCTATCAATATTACAGTGCCGTCTCCAGCTCTCTTTACATTAAAGCCCTCGCCCTTTTTGCCTTTAGAACTCCTTGCAGTCTGCTTATCCCTAAGCATCGCAAGCTTCGCTTTTCGCATTCCAATATGATGCTGCGTAGCCTTATTGTATTGAGTATTCTTAATCTCATCCTCAATCTCTTTGATCTGCTGTGCTATTGAGTCTAATTCGACCATAAACAGATTTTTAGCATTCTTGTTTAAAAATGTTCGCTTCATTCCATATGCATTCCACATGTTAACGCAATTTAATAGCAAATCCTGTTATCAGGAATTTCTAATTTAAGAAAATCATCAAGTCGTCAAGAATACATGATAGAACTTTGGAATTCTTGCGGATTTTGATTAGAATACCGCAAACCTTCTGTAATTTGTAATAAAGCTTTTGGAAATACCTCCAATGCTGTTTTTAACAATGCAGTTCTTATTTTTAAAATGAAAATAGCAGTAATAGGAACATACAGCACAGGTAAAACAACTCTTGCTGAAACTATATCAGAAAGATTCAATATTCCTTATGTCAGGGGGGACAAAGCAAGAGATATCGCTGCTGAGTTTTTTCCTGGTAAATCGCTTGAAAAGTTCACATACGACGAACAATGGTCAATGCAGAATAAAATGCTTGACTCGCTAACTGAAACACAGCTCACACCAGGACAATTAGTCACAGACGGATGCACCCTGACCTGTCTTCCTTACGGAGACCTTCTTTGCGGTCAGAGGATAAGAAACGAACCAGGATATTCTGCTTTTGAGAAGCAGGTCAGGATGGCTGCAGATGAAATCACGCATCTGATTTACATCCCGCCTGAATTAGGTTTGGAAAATGATGCTCTTCGCCCAGCATCACAAAACTTCAGACTGGAAATAGACACAAAGCTTCTTGTAACTCTGAAAGATTTCAATTTCAGGACTGTAACAGGAACTGTAGAACAGCGTGTCGAGCAAGTTGGAAGGATTGCTGGAATTCAAGATTCGCCTTGGCGCAATTACATAGCTTTTGAAGGACTGCCAAGATGCGGTAAGACGACACAGCTTCAAATTCTGAAAAGCCATGCTGAGCAATTTGGAGCTGCTTATTATCAATGTGCGAGGTTTGATTCGCCTTATGCTAAAGACCTTTACAAGCTTAAATCAGAAAATCTGAGAATTGCGTCAAAAGAAGCGATAGAACTCCATGCTGAAGCGCTGCTCTATGATTTCAACAACAACCATGTTGAAGAACGCATTCACAATAGAGAGATTGTAATTGCTGACAGACAAAAACACACCGCACTCGCACTTTATGGCGCTTTGGGCGCTCCGTTGCATGAGATATACCGCGCAACATACAAAGTTCCTACACCTGGACGTGTAATATATCTCAAGGTTTCTCCGCGAACATCTGTAGAGCGAATGAAAATATCTCCTGATGGATCAGCGCTAAAACATGATTTGATGCTGCAATCAAGAGTCGAGAATCTTTACGAATGGCTGATTCCTCAATTCGGCTTTGAAATAATAGATGGAGAAAGACCTGCAGAAGTAATTAACAATCTTCTATTAGAAAAGATTTTTGGGGGCAGGAGCCATGAATAGAGAAAATAGGGTAATGGTTTTGCCCAGACATGACTGCATTGGAGAATATGCTCTTTTTGCTGAAGAAATAACTCAAGCAGATGTCCCTGTACTCAGGAATATTTTAGCAAACGAAGACAGGAAAGTTACTGAAGTGATTTTTTCCAGCAATGAAGAGATTAATTTCGGAAAATCTCAGGCACACATCCAAAAAGTCAACTTTGAAGACCTCGAAAGTAAATTGAACAAAACCTTCATCCCGAATTGGGTGTCAAAACCCCAAAATATCGGGAAGATTTTGCAGGGAAACTATATGGACATGATGCCAATAACTGCAGAATTTGTGACTACACTTAACTGCAACTATCGCTGCGTCCAGTGCGCATATAAAGAACCGAAAAAATCACATGATGTTTGGATGAAGAACCAAAAAAAGTTCTCAACGGATATGAATTCAACTAAGCATATGACATCTGAAGTCATGGCGATAACTTTAGACAGGCTTGCTGAAGGTAACGTAAAGAATATTTTATTTACAGGCGGCGGAGAGCCTCTTATGAACAGGGAGACAGTCAATGGCATGGCTCGCGCGAAGGCTAATGGCCAAACAGTCGCTCTTTACTCCAATGGAAGATTAATGGACATAGATACAATCTCTCGTCTGATTGATATAGACCCACTCTTTATTCGCATTAGTGTGTATGGAGGAAATCCTCATTCTTCTCTATCATACACTCAAGCAGCAAAGGATGTTAAATCTTTTGATATCGTTTTGAAGAATATCAGCAATCTTGCAAAAGAAAAGCTTAATTCAGGAAGCAAAATGAATTTGGGGCTGTCTTACATCATGCATCCTATCACTGCAAATTATGTTGAGGATTTTGCTAAAACGATTGCTGCAATAGACTATGTTGAACAAATTAACTACATCAGATTCACCCCTGCTGTTGATTACTTTCACGGGCAACAGCATGACAAAGGGCATATGTTAAATGCATTTTCGCAAGTAGAAAAAATTGTTCGACCAATTCTTGAGTCAAAGGGGGTGGATGTAATACCCAGTTATCACCGCCTTGAAGATTTATATAGCAAGAAAAAGTATAACACCTGCAGAGCATCAGGATGGTATGTTGAAGTTGCTCCTTCAGGAGAACTTTTCCTCTGTTGCGAAAAACACTTCATACCTGAGTACAAAATAGGTGATTTGACAAAAGATGATCTTCAGACAATCTGGCTGAGCGATGAGAGAAAGTCCGTCATTCAGAGGGTTAACGACAACAAATGTGAAAACTGCCCGACATTGTGCAAACCGCATGAACTGAATAAAATATTTCACACTATCGAAAGAAAAAGAGAGAAAGGTGATATGCCAAGAGTGAAGCAGTGGGTAAACGACCTTATCCAGCACGGAAGAACATGCGGATATTGCCCTAAGAAATTGGATGATTTTCAAAGCTAGGTAATTCATATGCAAAACAACATAAAAAATATTCTTAAAGATGACGAAGTGTCTTCAACTTTAAGAAAACTTGGGTATAAAGGCACGCCCAGCATGATGGACATTCATGAAGGAGTTTACGCTCAAAAAGGAATTCAAACTGTGCTGAGTTTTACAAACGGAAAAGTTTTGTTTAAGCAGCAGCCAATGTGTTTTGTCGAAGCTGAGAACCTTCAGAGAAAATTAAAAGATTTTCCAGACAGGTACCCGAAAGTTTACATTGCCAAAGAAGATTACATTTTCATGGAATTCATTGACGGCGAGAATTCGTTATCCGAGATTAGAAAGGGAATATTTCCTGATTTGAATGATATCATAACCCATATCGCAGAAGTCCACAACAGGACAGCGCATTATCTGAGAACTGGTGAGATAACATTCAAACCCAAAGACTACACAGAATATTGTATGGGAAAATTTCAGAAACATTTGCCAGAACTTAAAGTTGATGTAGCGGGAATTAAATCAGATCTTCAAACTATTTCAGAAAAGTTAAGATGTTATCCGCAAGTAGAGCATATTGATGCTAATTTAGCAAATTGGATAGGCAATAAAAAAATAGACGAAACCAACAACACACTCAGTGTTCCGGCACTTACTTTAAAGAGTCTTCTAGAGTACGGCCCAATCCACCTTGAAAAGAAAGAATTAGATGATTATCATGTGATATATTGTAGACTGACTCTGAAAGATTACAGCCAATTTACTGAAGAGACTCAATTGGCAGATCCCATATTCCATCTCAATAAAATATTCAGAAACATCAGATATTTAGATGTTTTGAGAAATGGCGAGTTTGCTGCTGAAAACTCTAAAGACCTTTCAAGACACATCCAAAAAACAGATAGCGGGCTCAAGAATTTAAATAAATCGGGATTCGAAACCAGCAATTTACAAGGATTCCTTTATATACTTACAAAACATGCAGTAGATAGGGGGCATCTATGATAACTACAATTTTATTTGACGTTGACGGCGTGATTTTAGAAAAGATACACCCGATTATCGTCGAAAAACTTCAAAAGCTATCTGGCAAAAGCCCGCAGGAGATTATCGCAATCAGAAAAAAATACTGGGAGTTTGCAAAAGTCGGAAAAATTAACGATACAAATATGTGTGAACATATATTCTCTGAACTTTCCATAGACCCCTCGCATATCCCTAAATTCAAATCAGATATCCAATCTTCATGCTCAATTAATCAAGGAATTTTACAGCTTGTTACAAAAATAAAAGATTTAGGATATAAAACAGCACTGTTAAGCAACAGTTCGCATGAATTAACAGCCGTTCCTCTAAAAATGACGTGTGTTGACAAATATTTTGATTCCGTATTTTTATCGCACAATATCGGATTTGCGAAACCTTCACGAGAAATTTTTGATCACGTCACAAAAGCATTGGGGGTTTCAATGGACGCTTTACTTTTAATTGATGATAAGGAAGAGAATGTTGAAGCAGCAAGACGTTTCGGCATGAAAGCCATACTTTTCACAGACTTAGAAAAGCTAAAAAATGATGAAACATGGTTGACAATAGCAAACAAGGAATTGAAATTATAGGATGCAAGGCTATCAAAAGACACCAATCAGTTGAAAAGGCTCAGCTTGAGATGGATGTCGCCAGAATGTATAGGGATAACTCTGCAAGGCAGGTTTCTATCATCTCATATGAGATGGTTCCGCAGGAAGACGGCAGCGTTTTATTAGAAATGCCTTTGCTTACCGGGAAAAGCGCCATGGGAACCGGCGACAAAAGTCTCATGAAAAATCTGGTGTTGGATTTAGCAGTTTTCCATGAGGTATTTGCGCAATCTCCTAATTCCGCTTCAGTGATATACCGTGATGCGATACCATCAAATTATATTATAAGCGATAATGGAGGGTATACTCATGTTGATTTCTCTTCATCACAAAAGTATGTCCACTGCTTAGACGACCTAGCACTCCTGACACATCCACTTTGGAGCAAGAATACAAAAAGTGATGCAGAGACTCTAATGGAAGATTATATCGCATACAGAAATGAAATCTCTTCAAAAAATATTTCTCGAGCAAATGAACTTGACGCACAAATCCCGAGAATAGATTCTAATGCTCTGCTTTCATATTACATAAAGACAATAAAAAGCATGGCAACTGAAGAAAATGGCGCTAAAGGATTATTAGAACGAATTAAAGATGTTGAATTCAGCCATATACAAATTGAAGATTTCCAATTTTTCTTTGATTTCAGGACTGTGCGTGGACAATGTTACCTTAAACAGTGGGGAAAATAAATGCAAATCCAAACCTATAAGAACATTCCTGACTGGTCACGAGGAGACAATTTAGAGCGTCTGTCTGTCGAAGACAAGGCGGTTGCTCATGAAAAAGGAATGCTTCACCTTTCTTCGCATCTGCTGATATACACTTCAGAAGGCCAGATTTACTGTCGCAAACGCAAAGAACACGAAGAGCGCTATGCTGGACTATGGACCACAACTATCGGGATACATGTCGAATTAGGAAAAGATTATTTTCAAACTCTCAGCAGTTATTTACCTCCTGCAATAATGAAACTTGAATTCATCGGAGAATTCAGGACGCAAGACATGTGGGAAAATGAGATTAATGGCCTGTATCTCTGCATGATAAACAACCCTTCATTCCCACACGGATTCAGCGAAGATATCAGGCTTATCGAGGCAGCACAGTTAGAATTATTGCTTTTTCAGGGAAAAACAACCCCCCATCTCGCAAAGGCATATAATTTATGGCGGGAGAAGCATGGCAAACGATGATCTTGTTGTTGATATCGTAAATATTAAAGATGAAGTCATTAGAACCGCGACTCTTCGGGAAGCCAGGGAGAAAAGATTAATTTACAGAATTGTCCAAATTCTCATATTCGATAAATCAGGAAGATTATACTTGCAAAAAAGATCAAACAATGTCCGATACCCTGGATACATAATGGCTTCTGCCGGAGGACATGTTGATGCAGGAGAGACGTATGAGATTGCAGCCAGGAGAGAGTTGGCAGAAGAGATAGGGGTAATTGACATCCCTATCGAATTAGTCAAGGTATCAATCTTCAAGCATGATGAACACACAAGACTGGTGGCTACATTCAGAGGAGAAACAGATGATGTTTGTAATTTGAATCATAAGGAGGTTGAAAGCGGCAGATTCTACATTATAAATGAAGTTATTGAATTACTTAATGGCAAAGAGAATATTTCCCCCATCCTGCTGCAAACTTTAACACCAGACATAATAAAAAAGAAATGATTGTTTTCAGAAACTTTTATATACAATGTTCCCAAATCTCTCGTCATGGATGCAATAACCATATTCAATGCTGTGAAAAGCGGTTTGCTGAAGTTCATAATCGGAGTCATAATCTTATTTCTCGGATTTATTATCGGAAAGTTCATAGGCACTCTCCTGACAAGAATACTTCAGGAGGCAGGGCTTGACGAGGCATTGGAGCACATAGGAGTTGAAATACAGCTCAGCAAGCTTCTCGGCAGGCTTGCTGCTTTCGCGATTTATGTCACAGCAGTCGTGCTGTTCTTCAACCAGCTCGGAATAACAGGAATAGTCTGGGTAGTGTTAAGTATTTTCGCAGGAATATTGATTGCTATATCCCTGATTTTAGGGACAAAGGATTTCATATACAACTTCTTTGTCGGGCTGTATATCAAGAAAAGAATTTTGAGAAAGAAATATCTGGAATTTAATGGAAAGAAGTGCAGGATTATTGCTGCAGGCTATACAGGAGTTGAAGTACAGAAAGGCAAAGACAAATTAATAATTCCTTATGGCGGATTGATGGAGAAGGATTAAAGCGCTTCTAGCATTGATATTATCTGCCAGACCTGGGTTCTTGAATAAGGCTGCAAGTTTGAATCGTCAACAACATCTTCCAGCTCATGAAGCGCCTTGCTGACTTTTATAGAATTTTCCCGAGGATCGTTAAGGATTTCTATGACAGTCGATAATTTCAATTTAATATTCTTCGGGATTGTGCTGTCTTCAGACAGTTCTTTCAGTGAATCAACAACTTGTGGTATTGGCATTTTAATCACTTCTTTTTCTTCATTCCTTCGAGAACTTCTGAGCGTAATGCTGTAAGCTTTTCCTTTGAGGACTGCTCCTGCTTCTCAACTGTCTTTATTCTCAGCTGGAGCATTTCTTTCTTCTGCGCGATTTCTTTCTGCAGCTTTTCTTTAGGGACTTTAAGCATCACGTTTCCAAGAATTTTATATCCAACTTCAGAGGTTTTAAGCTCCTCTTCAGCTGACTCGATTTCCATCAGCTGCGCCTGAAAATTCTGCTTCTGCAGCAGAAGCTGCTGCATATTCTGCTCTAGAACCTGCAATTGCTGTATCTTTTCTTCGCTCATTTTAGTTTCCCCGCCTTTTCGTAGACACTTAACAATTGCGTGATTGTGTTAAGGCTTGCCCTTAGGGCTGTCGAATCCTTTGCAGAGACAGAAAGCTTTATTCCGCCTTTAGTCTTCGCGATTCTCACCGATGACCTGTCGTGCCTTCCTTCCTTGAATTCAGGCGTCAGGCTTTTCATCAGCGCAGGCTTTGTTACCTTGACTTGTATGTCAGCGTGATAGTTCATCTTGCAACTACTTTTGTGGCTGCTGTGCGCAATTTGTATAATATCTTGCTGCCGCAGTATGGGCATCTTACCCTTTTCCTGACGTACTCGTCGCCAACCTTCTTGTTGCAGACAAAGCATTTGTATTCTGGCATTATGCACCTTCAGCAGTTTCTTCTTCTGCTTCCTCTTCTTTCTCTCTCTTTCTTAATGTGACTCTTTCTTCCTTTTCAACAAGTTTCTTTCTGAGAACGATTTCTTCAGGGTAATATGCGCTGCCTGCGTATTTTGCACCGCATTTGTTGCAATTCCATATGCCTGCAGCCACTCTTTTAACTTTAAGTGCTTTGCAATAAGGGCATTTATGCTTTTTTCTGGCTAATTCCTCTATTAAAGCAACCTTATCTTTGATTCTACGACCGTATCTTGGCCCAAATCGCTTCACAGAACCGTATTTCTTTACTTCAGGCATATAATCCTCCTAAAAGCTTAATCAGCAACTTTTAAACCGTTTTTAGCTATTTTATCCCCAAATTGGTGCTAAACCTTTGTTATAAGCTAATATGTGCAAACTGCAGAGCATAATTTAAATCTTTTGTCTAATTATGTTATCACTAATAAGTGACTACAAAACGAAAGTTTTATATATTAGGTCTGTCTGTATTATAGATATGGAACTCTCTAAACTGATACAGGAACTGCAGCCAGGCGAAAGGTACTGTACTGTGCAGGGAGAAAAAGGTGTAATACACACATTCTTTGCATACGGAACCTTAAACAAAAGCATAATGAAATCGTTCTTTAGGGAGCCAGAACATGAAACAAAAGAAAAGATTCCTGGAAAAAACCTGTTTTTTTTGCACGGCAACAAACCAATTCTCCCTGAAGAGCTTGAAAGCAGGGTTGTAGCAAACAGGGTGTACGCCAAGTCATACGGCGCATTCGGCGATTTAGTCATCATGAGCGCCACTGAAACCGAAGATTGCGATTTCACATTCAAGCTTGGCATAGCAACAACAAACACATGGGAGCTTGCCAGAAAAATTGCAGAGATAAGAGTCCTTACACAAGGAAAAGGAGTTCCTAAGAAGCTAGAAAATGAGATGATCAATGATCTAAACATGACATATCTGATTGATTGCTATGCAGAAAGAGTGATGAATGATTCTACAGCACAATTCAATAACAATATTGATGATTCCTCCATAGAGCACAAGTTTGCCAACTAGGTGTAAAATGGAACAAGTCCTTATAATCAAGAAACTGCAGCATCCCAACGGATTATTCGCAGCTTCTGCAAAGAATGTAAAGACAGGCTATAATAGAATATGGCTAAGAGATAATATTTACACATCACTTTCTTTGGAAGGCTGGGATGAGCAGGCATTAAGAAATGTTTACTGGAAGATTTTTGATGTTCTCAGAAAGTTCGAGTGCAAGATTGACAAGGCAATCGAGACAAAACCAACCAACAAGCAAGATTACATCCATCCGATTTACACGCCAGAACTTGAAGAGATAGATACAGAATGGGGATTCAAGCAGAATGATTCTATTGGATTGTTTATTTTCAAGGTTGCTGATTTGACGCTTAAAGGAGTCGATGTTGTTCGTGACAAGAAAGATTATGAAATTCTGCAGAAATTAGTCAAATATCTCGATTCAATAATGTACTGGAGGGATTTGGACAACGGAATGTGGGAGGAGAATGAGGAAGTCCACGCATCATCTGTCGGAGCCTGCCTTGCAGGACTGAAACTTATACAGCATTGCATATTCAGGTTTGACAAGTTCAACAGGAGAATAGTTGTGCCAAGAGAATTAATTGTTAGAGGCGAAGAGACGCTGAAGGCATTGCTGCCTAGAGAGTCTCCGACAAAAGAAGTTGATATGGCATTGCTTTCATTGGTTTATCCTTATGGTATTGTTAATGAAAAAATGCGAAATATAATATTAAAAAATGTTGAAGAGAAGCTGGCCAGGAAGAAAGGAGTCATAAGGTATGCTGGGGACAAGTATTACAACAAAAACGGCGAGGCAGAATGGACAATGGGATTGGCTTGGTTGGCAGTAATCTACAAAAAATTAGGAAACAAAGCAAAATACCAGAATTACTTGAAGAAAACACTGGAAGTGATGAACGCGAATGGCGAACTGCCAGAGTTGTATTATGCAAATTCTAACGAGCATAATGAGAACACACCATTAGGCTGGGCTCAGAGCCTGTTTGCAGTGGCTATGAGGAGTTGAGATGAGAATCTATGATTACAGTGGGGGTTTCCCAGTCAAACAACCTGAAGACTTCCACGCTTTCATGAGAAGACTTTATGACAAATCTCTCATTATAAACAGATCTAACCAAAGATGGAAATATAGTGATCAAGCATCTGAATTATTTAATAATGTAGTTCCTAAAATTAAAAAAAATTACAAATCTCGTATTCCAGATTTAAGCGACTTAGATATTTTAATACTCCGTGATCAATTAATAGCATTATTATTCGCTACCGAAGGAAATCTTAAAGACAAAGTCATACTTGATCTTGGCTGCGGGTGCAAAAATGCTCCAGATATAGTTTGGAACGGAATAAAAAACAGATATGAGCCTTGGCTATGCAGAGTGCTGCACGAGCTTGGAGCGCATTCCATCGGAATTGATAGTAGGAATCTCGAAGGAGAAGTATTTGAGCATCATAAAGTTTATTTAAGTAAACCCGACTCGTTATCATTCCTTAAATCAAAAAGTGTTGATGTCGCAAATGCGCATTATCTTTTCAGCTCGACTGAAAATTCTCCTTTTGGAATTGATCTGGAAATTCTTGTACCGCAGCTAAAGCGCATTGTAAAACCAAAAGGAGCATTTGTTTACATCAAAGATTAATTCTCTATCAAAACTGATAAATTTATAAACAAACTGTGTTTTTCTCGTCGCTATGGAACAGAAAACTATTGCTTGGCTGACTGCAAGTCCCCATGTTGTGGGCGCTTATATTGAAAATTTGAAATTTGAAGGTGTAAGCACAGAAGTTCTCACGCACGCAGATGAAGCAATCAAGGCATTCAAGAAAGGCAGGAAGTATGATGCCATAGTTGCTGAATTCGGCATCGATGCAGGTTTTGGGTGCCAAGACCCTATGATAAATAGTGATCTTCAAGACCATTACGGGATTGTTCTCAGGGTTGTTGAGCTGACAAGAGGAGAAGACTCCATAAACCAGGAAACACCAATTATTCTTGCAACATCCATGGATTTAGATGAGTATAATGTAGAGGACTTAAAGAAAAAATGTTTGGATGCAGGAGTAACTCAGCATCACAACCCACTAAAGTTTGGTTTGGATGATTTCACAAAAGTTGTGATGTCTTACATGAACAGATAAAATGAACCCTCCTGTCACTGTCCTAATTACTGCATATAACACTCCTCCCAAATTTCTTGGCGAGGCTGTCAACAGCGCGCTTTCTCAAGATTATGAAAATCTTGAAGTTTTAATTGTAGACGACGGCTCAAATCCCAGATTGGATATGCATCTTGATTACCATCCGAAATTAAGATATATTTACATGGAGCATAAAGGATTGCCACACAGCTATATCAGAGGAATGAGGGAAGCGAAAGGAAAATATGTGGCAATACTAGACCATGATGACACACTCACAGAAGGAAGCATCAGCAAGAGAGTTGAAGCAATCACAAAAGCAAATGCAGGGCTGGTTTATGGCGACATAAATTATATGAATGGAAACAGCAGGGTTTATTCCACAAGAAAATTTCCTGATTACAAAACATTTGATGAACTTGTTGAAGCAATTATTGGCAGTCCGCTTGCTCCATTGAAGCATAGCGGGGTGATGTTTGACAGGCAGGCTGTGGTAAGAGTCGGCAACTATCCTGTACTTCCTGCACACTTTGATCATGAACTAATTATT
Organism: uncultured archaeon; assembly: GCA_903907555.1. GTDB lineage: Archaea > Nanobdellota > Nanobdellia > Woesearchaeales > CAIVOO01 > CAIVOO01. The sequence goes on from CAIVOO010000117.1 coordinate 12,007, forward strand.
TCTGTTGCAGAAAAAAATGGCTGGACACATCTGCCCGAGGTAGTATTCAATTACAGGACACACAGGAATAATGTAACTAGTGATTATCAGCACAGGCTCGCAGATTTTTCATGTCGATGGCAGTCCATAGACAGGCATTTCAGGCACGATTGGAAAAAAAGAGTTATATTAAAGGCTAAAATGATATTTTGGGATACAGCAAAACTTATTTACCATGCAATGTCAGTCAAGAAGCCGCAGTTCGTTCTTGATATGCTCTCAAAATAGCCATTTCTCCTCATAAATTCAAAAACTATTTAAATAAACAGCTCTCTGTTGGGAACCTATGAAAGTTAAAGGCTTATTTTGGGTGGTTTTGGCAATTCTGCTAAACATTTCATTAGTCTCAGCTATGCAGGTAACTTACACTGTCGAAGCCCATGCAGTTGATGTAAATAACGTTTCTGGGGTTACAGAGACGAGCTCAACCCAGGACTGCACAGCAAACTGCTCTTATCCTATGCCTTCTTTCACGATTCCAGAGAATTATACTGTTACAGGGTATGCATTAAAGTTTACTGCATCAGATAACTACAAGATTTTCTTCAATTCAACAGGAAATGCCAATACAAATGATGCAAATGACTTGGTGATTGTTGAAGTTGTGCAGCAGCAACAGCCGCCAAAAAATGATACCCCTCCAAAAGAGCCAGAGCTGACTTGCAATGAAAATACATGCGACAAGGGATGCGTTGTCTGCGAAGATGACAACTGCCATCCGAAAGGATTTGTCTGCAAGGCTGAATTAACTCTTGATAAAATCTCGCCAACATCAATAGGCGTTGGAAACACGCAGATAAACATACTTCTCAAAAATACAGGAACTGTTGATATTGAAAATGTGAAGGCAGAGCTTGCCGGCGATGGAATAACAACCATTGAGAGCATACCTATTGACAATCTTGTAGCTGGAGATAAAGATTACGCTTTCGTCAGGATTAACGCAAGCAAGCCAGGAACAATTGATTTGGTTGTCAAGATTTTCATAAAAGGAAAGCAGAAAAGCAGCCTTGTCAGCCAGTTGAATGTTGCAAAGCCAGAAGCTCCTGTAGAAAACATAACAAAAAACGAAACTCCTGAATTCAATGTCACAGAATTGACTGCTAAAATCAACAGCTTGAAAGAAAGATACAGACTGGCTGAAGAAGATTATCAAAACAAAAAGCTAGCAGGATATATTGTTGATGTAGTACCGGACAAGCTCAAGGAAGCTCATAGCTATGTAACAGACGCCCAGTTCTATCTCTTCGAAGGGACTTACAAAAAAGTCGCATCAAACATAGAAGTTGCTGAAGATTCATTGGATAACATAGAAAACATTCTTAAAAATGCACAGCAGAAGAAAGAGACTTGGGGCGACAAGATAAAGAGCAATCTGGTTTACATAGGCTCATTGGCAGCAGCCTTCATTTCAATAATAACCGCTTACAGCCTGATTAAAAGAAGCGTCAAACACGGAGAAATTGCTGAAAGAATCCCGAAACGCCTCAAAGAAAAGTTTGGGAAAAAATCTGAAGAGAGTGCTGAAGCCAAAAAAGAAGCAAAGCCTGAAGAGAAGAAGAAAGACCATAAGGTTGACGAGCTTGAATAAATATGAGATGTAAAAACAGGTATGTTTTTCCAGTGCCTGAAAAGTATAATAAGCCTTACAAAAGTTCTGATGCGCATAAAGGAAAGCTAAAGCATGCTGTAGATTTTATTGTTCCGGAAGGCAAGCCAATCTACGCAGCATTAGGCGGTAGGGTTGTGTATGTCAAGCAGAATTCTAATGTCGGCGGAAATCACAGAAAATACTGGTTTAAGGGAAACAGGATTGTAATAAAGCATAAGAATGATGAGTATAGCGCATACGAACACCTGAAGTATAAAGGCTCTAAAGTTAAAGTTAGGCAGGTTGTGAGAAAGAAGCAAGTTATTGGTTTCAGCGGGAATACAGGATATAGCGCTGGCCCGCACTTGCACTTCGAATTTTTCAGACTTACAGGACCAGACAAAGAAAAGGATTTCCAGACTTTGCAAGTTGCATTTAATAAACTTCATTAACCATTTCTATAAACATCGCGTTGCTCCATGACTGGCAGAAGCATCCGCCTGCTTTTTGTTCGCGTGATGAGCTTAGTTCCGAATGGCATCCAGGTATGCCTTGCCATAGAATGTCTTGGGTTGATGCTTTCGCTATCGCTCTTATGTGATTCTTGAATCTGAAGTTGCTCAGCCTTCGCATGCATACAGCTGCCATGTTGTTCAGGAAGTACCATGAATCTCCGCGGTGGTAGCTTTCATCTCCCTCGCCCGTGTAATGGTCGACATATCTTGTGTCATGCTTGTCTATCGATGTCAAGCCGAATCCTGTCCATAATCTCGGAAGAACATTGTTGAAGCAGTCTATCCATTCGCTTCTTGTCAATAATTCAGAATAGACATAATATGCTATGAAAATGTTCGGCCTTATCGTGCTGTCATCTGCCCCGTCGTTAAGATAGTGCCCGTTCCAGAATCTCTGGCGCACAAGCATCAATAATTCTTTTTCCCTGTGCTCTGCCAGCTCTGCCCCAATCTTGTCTTTCGTTAAAATGCATAATCTTTCCAATAGCTGGTACATCATCAGGTAGAACGTTTGTATCTCCAATCGTACACCTTCTCTGTAATCCTTGTTTATCTTGTTGCCTGAATCCATCCAAGTTTCTTTCCTGTTGTTTGTGATAAGCCCTTCCGATTCGTGATTCTCCCTTGCTGCTGAAATCGCATTCTCTAATTTTGTTTTGATATATGCAATTTCCTTGTAATCAAAATTCTTGTATAACAAATCTTTTTTCAGGAGCAAATCTATCAAATCATAGAATCTTTTGAAAAGCCATCCTATAGAGTCTGCGCTTCCGAGCTCTGAAGAAGGATAAATGTTTGGAAGCCTTCCAGTTTCCTGAATTCGATTCAGGTTTTTCATCAGGATTTCCTTTGCTAGAGGATATTTCTGCAGCTTCAGCAGCGCTCCAACAGAGATTAGCTCGTCCCTGCTCCACTCCTGATTAAACCAGTACAATCCTGCAAGGATTGCCTCTGAATCTTTAGCTTGAACTATCAGGTTATTCAGCGAATTCTGCGCGCATAAGTATGCTGCATGAAGCTCTTTCTTGAAAGGCATCATCCTTGTATGTAAAGATAAATTTTCTTCCTGCTCTTCCATCAGCTGCTGGATGTTTTCCTTTAGGTTTTCTGCGTTTTCTACAGCTTTTTTCTCTGTTGTTCCGAATCCAAGAAATAATTTTGACGCATTTATGTTTAATGCCTTGAACACATGCCTTTCTGACAAGCTTCTTCTTTCCCGGTCGTATGAATAAGTATGATTATCAAACTTCTCAAGCAGTTTGTACTCAAAAGAATCAGGTATTATTGCAAGATAAATCTCATATTCCCTCTTTCCCTGGCTGTCATCCTCGCGCTTGTCTGTTTTTTTTGTGTAAGAGACAACAATTTTATTGTCTGCTGTCGAGATTGAATAATGCCTCCCCCACTCCCTGAAGTCGCTGTATTTCCTGCAGTCTAAAGAAAGTTCAATCTCTGCCTTGTTTTCAAGCTGATAAAAGAAAGCATTCATGCCATGAGGCATGAAGAATGTTGCCTTGTTGGTTTTTGTTTCTTTCTCAACCTGCATGAATTTGTTTGTTGTCTTTACAATTTCGCCAGGAATGCTTATGTTTTCTACAACCTTGAAAGTTTCGCCGTCTTCCTGGAATGAAATTCCCTGATATTTGCAGATGTTTTTCTGCATCATCGATGCAAATCCGCCTATTTTATTGGTAAGAAGAAAATTATCATTATCAGTTTCATTGCTGCATTCGTAGTTTTTGTATTTGTGTACAACTCTCATAAGTCCCCGAGAGTAACAAATGAGTGGACAGTTATTAAATATTTATAAGCACTTTAGAATGGTTAAAATAAAAGGCTGAATATCTTTGGATTAAGGATTGTGTAAAACAATAATACACCCAACAGGAACAGCAAGACGAGAACCCAGAACCACAAGAAAGCATTTTTTGATTCCTTGCGTTTTGTTGCTCTTCTTTTCAGCACATCTTCAAAACTTCCTTTCACTCTGAACAGCTTGATAGGATATTTCAGTCCCTTCATCCTGAAAGCTCCAAGATATACAAATGGTATTTCGGTCTTGTTCATTGCAGAGAAGACAGTTTCTGAAAAGACAATGTGCCCTTCCTTCGCAACTCCCTCGATTCTTGCTGTTGTGTTGACAGCATCGCCATAAATATCATCATGCCTGTTAAGAACCTCTCCCATATGCAGTGCAACTCTGATGTTGATTGGAAATCTTAAACTTCTCTCCTTATTATTTCTCATGAAAGTATTCTGCAGCTCCATTCCGCAAAGCACTGCGTCTGTTGCTGACTTGAAAATCACCATAAAGGCGTCGCCAATCTTTTTTACAACCCTTCCATTGTATTTCTGGAATAAGGGTATAGAAATGTTATCGAAAATTTCGTGGAATTTGTCAAATTCTTCCCTCGGAAGCCTTGTTGTCATCTTCGTGTAGCCAGCTACATCGATGAACATTATGACCATTATTTCCGAGTTTACTTCTGTCATTTGGCTGTTAATCTTGAAAAGTTAATTATAAAGCTTTGTTTTTAAAGCATTATCGGCAAGAGGAAGTCGGGGCATTTCATCTCTCTGTTTCTCTTCTTTTTTCTGCTCGATGATTTCTAGAGGTATGAAAGGCATCTCCTCTTCTCTGTTAGAAGGCGGAATTATGATGTACTTGCCCAGTTCAGGTATGTATACCCCAATAGTATAGTTGTTTACCATTACCTTTTGTTTGCAGAACTAGTATTTAAATCTTTCGTTTTGTAACTACTGTGCGATGACTAATCAAAGATGAATGATTTTATACGCTGGTTTCTTGCGAATTTTCTTAATTTATTTTCCATCCCGTCAAAATCCTCAAAAGCGCGCTCTTCCCTCTTGAAAGCAGCAGTATGATGATAAGTCTTTATCGTTCCCTTGAACTTGTGCTTCTTGTGAAGAATCTCGTGATACATGACGAAGTCCATCAGCTCCTCATTATTCTTGAAAATTGTTGAAATTGAAATTGTGTCTGTCTTGTAATTGTAAGAGCCTAATTTTGCGAAGGATTTAGTTCCGAACTCCAGGTTTGGCTTCTCAATTTGTCCGTAGAAATATAAGTCATTCATCCTTTCAAATGATTTTTCCAGAGTTGGATCAATATTGTCTTTTGGTACAGCAATGTGAAGGTTTCTTATGAAATTGTTATACAAATCGACATAGAAAGAATCAACTCTGTC
>CAIVOO010000118.1 GCA_903907555.1 uncultured archaeon
AAGTTAATGAGATTAGCTCTAACGCATCAAAAATATGTTCTTTTTCAACTTCGGAAAGTTTGCGATATTTATTATAATTTTTCAACAAAAATTTAGCTTTCGGAAAATTTAATTTCTTTTCCCTTATCCAACACCAATAATAAATTAATGATGCAACATCATAAATTAAATGTGTATAACAAGCATCATCAAAATCTAAAATACCTGCAACATTATTTCCATTAAATTTAATGTTTGAAATATCATAATCGCAATGCACGACTCCCTTGGGAATAGAATTTGGAAATTTTAAACTTTTTAATTGTTTAAGCAAAAAATCCATTCTTTCTTTGGCAATTTTTTTAGATTTAAAACGCTTAAATTCATTTTTAGCCGTAATTATACAATATTTTTCATCATGTGACTCTCTAAAATCATAATATTGCGGTTTGTATCCTTCAGAAATTTTATGTAAAATTGCCAAATATCTTACCATCTGGATTTTTTGTCTGTTATTCGGCTTTTTTATGTGTTTTCCTTCAACATATTCAAATATAGCATAAGATTTACCTTTAAAATTTCCAACAAAACTTCCATGAATATTTCTTATAGGCATTGCACATGGATATTTATGCTCATGGAAATAATGTAATATATCTACCTCAAAAAGAACATATTCCTTGGAACGATGCTCATAATATCTTAAGGCAAACTTTCCTTTTGTGGTTTTCAAAAAAATATTTGTTTGAACTGCCCCTTCACTAAAGGTTTTAAACTCGACTACTTCGCCTAATTCATAATTCTGCAAGATTGCTTTAATATCCTCTTTTGAAAATTGAGTTTTCGCACCCATAACTAATAGAAACTAATAGAGATTTATTAACTTAACGCACAACCCCACTGCGCTTTCCCCAGATAATGAATTAGATTTTAGAACATTCAGTTGATTTTTCTATCATCTCGCAGCTTCTTGCAAAGAACCACATTTTCTAAAAAGAACAGCACAAACTCATTCTTTCCAGTGATTGAATTCTCTATTTTATTTTTTAATCGCCAGTATTGCTTCTCGTCGATTTTCCCGCGCAGCTGTATGCTTCCTGCATCGTATTTACGGAGCATTTTTATGATTGTGAGATGGTCGTCTATGCAGGAATTAATGTATTCGTAAGAATTCCTAATAAAAGGGCTTTTCTCTTTCTTGTCTGATGTCAATAGTGTAAATTTTCCTTCATAAAAAACCTCAGGGGCCTTTAACGAGCATAGCAATTGCTTCAGAAGCCCTGCCTTTGTTATTGCTGCGTCAACTTCGTAAAGAAACTTCTTTGCTCCGCTCTTGTTTACATCGCAGGAAGGCATCCTGTCAGTAATTATGTTTTCTGTTGGCAGCGTAACGACTGAAATTTCTGATGTTTTCAGGCTTCCGAGATAAACATCAAGGCGGTTTAGTGCTCCATCAACAGAAAGGTACTCTTTTTCGCAGTCGAATGGAATGCTTTTTATCTGCGGAGGAAGTTCTATGCAGATATTTTTTGTGATTTTGGAATATAACTCCATAAGTTTCTTTATGTTTGGCTGAATCGTCTCTATGGTTCGCTCTGTTTCCGCTGGCAGCCGCTCTGGATCGCAGAATACCACATCAACATCTAATTTTTCAATGATTTTCTTGTCTAAAATATCTCCATGAATGAATTCTATGTTTTTTATTCCCAAAATATCAGCATTCTTCTTTGCATAAGCTATTTTTTTCTCGTCCAATTCGATTGCATACACTTTCTTGCATTTCTTTGCGAACGCGAAAGACTGTAATCCGACAGAACAGCCTAAATCAGCTATTGCGTTGCACTTTAGCCTCTTAGCCCGGTAGTCTGCGACAATTTCTGGTGTTGCAAACCTCAAATCTGATGTAGTGTAAAATAGTTTCTCAGAGATTTTATTGTTCTTTATTCGAGCTTTTGCTATGTCGATAAGCTCATCAATCATCTCAAGCTTCATCTTCTTCTTGATTAAGTCAGCAGAGATTCCATTCTTGATTAGGTTGATTAGCTGCTCTAGTACAGTTTCCAGTTCATCCATCGAATAGATGTCAAATATTGTTTTCATTCTTTACTACCACAATTTTCTTCGTCAAGCTCTTATGAAGATATATCTCGAATTCATACTCAATAACTAACGGCTTTTTTATTAATCTTTTGTAATTGAATTTGTTCGGGAATGTGACAATTGCTCTCTTCACGAGTATCTGCGACAGCTTCTTGACAAATTCTGCGTAGAACTTTTCCAGAGGCATTGTAAGAGTGGAATTCATGCCGAAAGGCAAGTCTGCTATGATATAATCATATTTCTGCCTGATTTTCAAAGCGTCGCCTTCTATTAGCTTGCAGTTTTTGTTTTTATAATAATCTAAATTCTTTCTTGCTTTATTCAACACGTATTCTGAGATGTCATAACCAATGGTTTTAATTCCCATCAGCCCTGCCTCGACAAGCATTCCCCCAGAGCCGCAGCAGGGGTCCAGCAAAGTTTCGCCTTTATTTACGCCTAAAATATTGATTAATGATTTCGCAAGCCTAGGATTCAGCGAAGTCGGCATCAGCTCTGGCTTAAGATGAGCTTTTCTTTCGAAGAAAGATTTGTCAATCTCTGCTTTCAGCAGGCAGCAGTAAATCTTTTTTCCAAGCAATAATTCAATCTTTGTTTCAGCATTTGTCAGATTTACTTTAGGATTCTTCAAGCCTCGCCAGATATAGCCTGCGAGCTTGGCTTCAGAGTAATTATGCGGTTTATTAAGTGAATGTATTCTCAGCGAGAAGTCTTTTTTGCAGATTTTGCTCCAGTCGTATTTTTCTAAATTGTTTTTCAAGCTCTTTTCTGTAGTTTCGAATAGAAGCTCATATATTCTATACGTCTGCGCCAGCCTTTTTTCTAAATTCTTTATTGATTTTATATCAATTATCAGCAAATTATTGTCAATTCTGTACTTTTTAACATTCGTTAATGCCAGAACTTCAGCTATTGACAATTTCAGATTCTCTTTCGAAAGTAAAAAGGCATACATCAGCTCACCTTTATCTTATTGATATTGTCGACAGAAATCCAAGCACAGGCATTGCCAAATCCTGTCTTGTCAATCTCGAAAGGAGTTATCTTTTGGGGATTCTTGAGAAACATTAAAATGCAATATCTTTTGTCTTTATTTGACTCAAATGCCTCATCCAGTGTAGAACGAAAGCATATTTTCCCAGCTCCGCCATATTCATTAATCATCTCTCTTAATTTGGTATGAGAAAAATCATGAAACTGCAATACCTTCTCAACCTCTGCTGTTACTGTGACAGGCATCCCAGCATCCTTGAAAAAGATTTTATCTCCTGCATTGATTCTATTCCATGGGGAAATTCTTGATTTATACCATCTTGACTCTATCTTCTTCTCGCCGGACAGGATTTTATCTATAAGTTTCCATGACTTCTTCATTATAGCGAGATGGTGTGTCATGATAAAACAGTTCAATTAGCTCATTATAAATCTTGCTGTACTAGGAAAAAGTAAACATATAATGGCTTATTTTGCTTATTTATTTACAATATTGAAAAGGTTTTTAAATAGCGGAATTCTTTAGCCTGATATGGCAAAAAGAGGGCGACCAGTCAAGTCGCAGATAAGGCAGAATATCGTCGAGATTCTTTATTATTTGGGAGAGGGCTACGGCTATGACATTTACAGGCATTACAAGGAATTATACCCTGCCTGCACGCAGAAATCAATCTATTATCATCTGAAGAAAGGGCTCTCGACAGGCGAGTTCATAATCAAGACTGTGAAGAAGGAGAAAGGCGATTTCTCATGGGGCTCTGAGGTCGAAAAGACTTATTATGCATTAGGCCCTGATGCAAAACCGATAATGGACGAGAGAGTCCAGTTCCATATTGAGAAGAAAAAGAAGCCTGAGGAGTGATGTCGCTCGAAATCTCAAAGCAGACAAAGGTTTTAAGGATTCTTCTGATATCGATTTTTCTTGGATTATTTGTCGGAGCAATAATCTTTTACTATTCCGAAGACCTGCTGCTAAGCACAGGAGGTTTTCTTGCGTCATTATTTTACTTCATAGCAATAATGTGGTGGCTTACTGCAACAAAAAACATACATTTTCCTGTAACCATCAGCAAAAAAGAGATTAAAGATGTTTATTTCGAATCAAACTATAAATCAGTGCAGCTCAAATCAGTCAGGGTTATGTTCATAGCGGCTGTTTTATTTCTAATGTTTGCAGTTGTTTACTACACTTACCAGCAGCAGTCAGAGATGACTGTAGGGCTGCTAATCCTGACTGTGTTTATAATCTATTATTTCACCAACAAAAAAATAGAGTATTATGTTACAAAGCAGGGCATAATATTCAACTACGGGCAGTTCATAGTTTTGCTTAAGTGGAATGAGATAAAAGGAATAAAGGTTCATGATTCAGAAGCAGAGCTTCTTCTTGAAAACAAGAAGGTAAAGAGAAAGCTCATTGTCAATGATATTCTAGGATTTGAATGGGCTGTTAAGAAGCTAGGGCATAAAATAATATAAAAATAAAAAAATTTATTTGAATGTTGCTATAACGTCCTTATTGAATCCCAGCAAATATATCACTACAATGCTGATGATTGTTCCAAAAGGGAATCCTAGCAAGCCAATCACTGAAAAGACTATTGTCACGATTCTTGCCCAATTCTTGAATTTCCACAATCCCAAGGAAACGAAGAATCCGACCACTGAAAATATTACGCTCACGATGAACATAATAATTCCCAAAACTCCCATAACTGCTGCGCCTGCTAATCCGCCGATAATCCCCCCAAATGCTGAGATGCCTAACAAACCAAACAGGCTCATCAACAACCCAAGAACACTTCCGACAAATCCAAGTACAGCCAAAACCTTGACTACCAACTCTGCTGTTTTCCTATCCATAAAAACACCTCCGTTTTGAGAATATTACAAGAGATAGGTTTATAAATATATGCCAGAGGATTATCGTGATGGAACACACAGACGACTTCAATGATTTCAATCCGCAGGTTTACCTTGATGATTACTATTCTGAAATGAGCGAGCCTAACGCTTTCCTGCTTGATTTCTATCACAAAGTTTATTCAGAAGTTGAAAATGGAAGCCTTCTTGAGATTGGCGGAGGGCCTACAATCTACCAGCTGATAAGCGCAAGCGCGAAAGTCAACAAGATTGTTTTCTCAGAATTCCTTGAAGCGAACAGGAATGAAATCCTGAAATTCCAGAACAAGGATGCAGATGCATTTGACTGGGATATATTCTTCAAATATGTTTTGAAATTAGAGAACAAGGAAGACAATCCGATAAACGTGTATGAGATTAAGCAAAGACTTAGGGAAAAAATAGCAGATGTTGTTAAATGTGATTTGACAAAGGGAAGGCCTGTCAGCACAGATGATAAATTTGACATTATTTCCATAAATTTCTGCCCAGAATCAATAACAGACAATGAGAAAGTGTTCATTGACCATTTGAGGAAGTCGTTCAATTACCTGAAATCTGGAGGATTGCTTGTGTTCACAGCGTTGAGAAACGCAACATCATACTCATTAGGTGATATTTCCTTTCCAGCATTCCCTGTGAATGAGGATTACCTGAAGAAGCTGCTGAAGAAAGAGGGCTTCAAGGACATAAAAGCAGATGTTATCCTGTTCGAAGACGAGACTATGGACGGCAATGTAGCGATAAGCGCGAGAAAAGCATAATTTTAAATATATGTATTCTAATAAAGGCGCCATGTCAATGCAAACACATTTCAAAAACATATTTGTTGGTAAGGACCCTTTTAACGACATTTTAGGGCAGTCTGAGGTAAAGACGCAGTTAAAGTCTGCTTTGCTTGTTAACAGGCACGTTTTAATCATTGGGCCGCCTGGGATAGGCAAGACTACGCTGGCTAAGAATGTGGCTAAGCTTCTGCCTGATATTGAGGTTAATGACTGCAATTATCACTGCTCTACAGACAATCCTATCTGCCCAGAGTGCCTTCTCGAGCTGAAGAGCAAGGAGAAGATTAAGACTAAGAAAATGTCTGGCGTTGAGAGATTTGTCAGGATTCAGGGAAGCCCTGACTTGACTGCAGAGGATTTGATTGGTGACATCGACCCTTTGAAAGCAATGAAATACGGCCCGCTTTCTATCGAAGCGTTTACTCCTGGAAAAATCTTCAAGGCAAATAATGGCATTTTGTTTTTTGATGAGCTTAACAGATGCCCAGAGAAGCTGCAAAATGCATTACTGCAGACTTTAGCTGAAGGAATTGCAACCATTGGAAGCTATGATGTTGACATCAAGGCAAACTTCATCTTCATCGGAACAATGAATCCTAAAGACACGAGCACTGAAAGGCTTTCAGATGTCTTATTGGACAGGTTTGATGTAATTTACATGCATCATCCTGAAAATGCAGAGATTGAAAAATCAATCGTCAGAAGAGTAGGCATAAAACTTGTCGAATTCCCTGAAAGTGTCTTGCAGACAACTATTGAATTCATAAGAGTTCTAAGAGACAACAAGAAACTGGAAAAGATTCCAAGTGTTAGGGCTTCTATCGGATTGTATGAGAGAGCCCAGGCGAATGCCTTCCTTAGAGGGAAAAAGACTGTGGACTTCACAGATGTTGAAGATGCGATGACATCTGTATTGAGCCACAGGATAAAGCTGAAGCCAGCTGCAGAGTATGTGCAGAGCCCTTCAGAATTTATCAAGGAAGCGTTCAGCAATTTTGCCGAAGGCAAAGGCCTTGGCGAAGGGAAGGGTGGTTCACTTTGACAGCGAACCAACTGAAGGAAAAACTGAGATAAAAAAAATCGAGCAGATAGAAGAGGCTTCTGGCAAGCTTGATTTCCAGGCAATGGAAGACAAGCTCATGCATTCTGTCATAGAGAATGATGAAAAAGCAATAGATGATGGAAATCTGATAAAAGAATCCTTCAATCAGGGCGTTTCCTCATTCACTCCTGATTTAGTTTATGAGAATCTCGTCACGAATTATAAGATGGCAAAGCAGCTTTACGGCGAGACAATTCTAAAAGCCCTGACAGGCTATGATGCTTCTTACATCGAGAAAAATATCAACATTCCAGAATTCAAGAGAGAGATAAAGAAAGCCATCGAAGAAAAAATAAAGCAGCTGAAGAAAGAAAAGGTTCTTGACAGCGATGCAGGCGTGACAGAGAAGGGAGTTGAGCTTGCAGCCCTTGTCAGCTGTGTCGAAGAGCTTGACCATATGGTTTCCAAAGGGATAATCGGAGAGAAAGTGAACAAGAAAGCTGCGCTTTACGGCGACAGGGAAGATTACAAGCCATACAATAAAGGCGCATCATACAGGGAGCTTGCCTTGAAGAGCTCAATAAAGACAGCCATTCGAAGGAATCACAAAGAATTGTGCAAGGAAGACTTGAAAGTCTTTGAAAGAAGAAGCCGCGGACAGATTTATGTAATTTACGCGATAGACGCTTCAGGCTCCATGAAAGGAAAGAAGATTGGGGCTTCAAAAAGAGCAGGCATTGCGCTTGCTTATCAGGCGCTGCAGAACAAGGACAGGGTAGGACTGATTGTGTTTTCCGACGAGATTAACGCTTCTGTAGAGCCGACAGAGGATTTCACAAGACTGCTGAAGAGCATAATCCCTATTAAAGCATCAAGCGAGACAAGCATAGTGAAAGTTTTGCAAAAAGCTGCTGAATTGTTTCCAAACGAAGATGTGACAAAGCATTTGCTGATACTTACTGATGCTTTGCCGACTGCAGGCAAGAATCCTGAAAAGGAAACCATTGATGCAGCAATAGTTGCAAAGAGCGCAGGCATTACAATCTCTGTGATTGGGATAAGCCTGGACAAGAACGGGGCTCGATTGGCTGAGAAGATAGTTGATGTCGGCGAAGGAAAATTATATGCTGTTAGAAACATCGAAGAGATTGACAAGATTGTGCTCGAAGATTATTATAACTTTAGTGAGTATTAGCTTTCCAAAACTTTCTTTATTGCTTCTATGCTTTTTTCAGAGAACATTTCTCTCAAATCAATTCCTGTCTTTTCTTTGATAAAATCGTCAGCATCAACTTTCTTAGAATTTTTTATCTGGCTCATCAACTGTCCAACGTCAATGCCTTTCCTGGCAAGTTTTATTATCCCTCGACTTTCAAGTTTAAACATTATTTCTGTGATTTTTTTCACTCTCATCTCCATAAGTGTCTTGTAAATAAACGACACACCATACCTTTCGTAAAGCTTTTTTGCCAGAACACTTGGCTTATAATTGAATTTGCTGTTGCCCATGTCTTTTATCTCAAACATCTCGAGAAGTTTGTTAATTGGCAGTTCTGCCTCGCACACTTCATGCGAGCCGTATATTCCTCGAGATAATGATTCGAAATCACCTATAGGACACGGATAGATTATGCAGTGCAAAGCACGATTATCATGAACAGAACAAGAATTGTCTTTTATGAGCGGACAGCAATCAGTATTTAATCCATAGTACAATACAATTGATAGATTGTTATTCAAGTCGAAAAATATTTTGGTAATAACAACATTCTCTTTAGGGAATATTTGTTTTTCCCATGGCAAAATGAACAAGTTTGGTTTGTTTGGAGCAATCAGGTAGCTGTTTGTGAATCCTGGCTTGAAATCTTTGACATTGCTAAGATTCTTGCAGCACCAGCCGCACCTTGTGCACTCGAATTTCTCAATCATTTTCAAACCTGTAAGTACATTCCCTTCGGCCCTGGATTAACAACCATTGTCGGGCCTACTTTGGAAAACCTGCCGGCTGTTTCGTGAATGTGCCCTGATACTGCAAGTACTGGCTTTACTTCGTCGATGAAATTTCTTATTGACTTGTTCCCGCAATGGTGCTGGGGCAAATCATCTGCTGCTGTGTTGTATGGCGGAGCATGTGTTACTAAAATTACTTTGTCATCTTTATTGATTTCTTTTTTTATTTTTTTAGCAAATGCCTCAAATCCTTCATCCCTGTCCGAGAATCCCCCGCCTCCCCAGCCGATGAATAAATAAGGCTTGATTCTTAGGAATCCTGCATGTATGAATGCAATGTTTTTGTATTTTGCAGCGCTTGCTTTTACTATGCTGGCTTCTTCATGATTTCCGTGGATGATTACGACAGGCTTTTTCAGTTCAGCTATCACTTTCATAATTTGTTCATTATTATGCTCGAACTGCGTATAGTCGCCTGCGCATATTATCAAGTCTGCTGACTTGGCTTTCTTTTTCAGCTCTACCATTGCATGTGCGCTTCCGTGCATGTCCACAAATGCGAGTATTCTCATTCTATCACCGGCTTCCCGTATACACCGTCGTATCCAGGTATTATTTTAATCTTTCCCTCGCGGTTCAGGATTATTATTCTTGCCAGCTTCTCGTCAACAACTGTTTTCAGCTTTGATTCCTCAACATTCAGGAGGATGTTCATCTCTGAGCCAAAAAATTTCAGTAGCTTGTAGTATGTTTCCCAGGTTTTCTTTGTTGCAGTGCCCTGATGGCAGACTTCTGCTATCAGCTCTGACAACGGAATTAATGTTTTGTAAGGAACTGCATCTTTCGGAACATAATTTTCAGGCCTGTCTGCCAAAAAATCCACTCTTTCTGCAACACCGACAGTGAGTTTCTTGTGGCATGCAGGACAGATGTCATTCAATCTCTTGGAGTCTTGCGGCGATAATGAGACATTGCATTTCTCATGCCCTGAAAAATGGTATTTTCCATATCCAGGATCTGTTTCTAATGTTGATTGCAATCCTGTTTTTGTTCTCAATGCCTTTATTATTGCGTCATAAGTCATGTCTGTATTGAAAATATTTGCTTCCCTTCCCAGACGCCAGGGCCAGAATGAGTGCGCGTCAGAGTTGCTGATGATTGATACGTTGTCTAATTGCGATAATCTCCAGTTCATCGCAGGATCTGATGACATTCCTGTTTCAATTGCGTGAATGTGATGTGTCTTATCTAAGAAGCATTCTTTCAATGAATCGAATCCAGACATCGAGCCGAACACTCCGAAGTATGGAGTCCAACAATTATGAACAGTTGCAGCAGGCGTTACATAAGAATTATCCTCATCTACTTCCAGGTTGTATACATTACCAGCATATTCACTAGTCTCAATTTTTCTTATCGGAATGTAAATGTAATCATCATCCATCCAACCATGTTTTCGGTCTAATTTTGTCTTAAATCTTTTTAGTGATGAATCATGTAATAAATTGAATTCATCTCTAAAGAATGAGAGATTATGAAATGTATAAGTATCATTGTGAGAAATAATTTTTCTGCCATTTATAATTGCAGAAGTTTTCCTATTGTGAGCTTCCTTAGTTTGTATATTAATGGAAGGGATAATCCCAAGCCTCAAACACAAAAGTTTCATCTGAGTGATTAATATCTCTGAAGTAGAAGTACCTGCGTCGCCTCTCCACCAACCCTTGAATATCTCCGCTTGCTTATTTTCAGGCAGGTATAATGCCCATTCAGGAAGTTTCTTGTATGGTGCTCTTCTAGGCTTATCTGTTTCATAAAAAAAATTATCAAATAGATCAGCAATAACCTTAGAGTGGAAATAAAGTTCGAACCCGTTTCTCTCTCTCTTTTTAGTTAAGACTAT
The DNA here is from genome assembly GCA_903907555.1 of uncultured archaeon. GTDB lineage: Archaea > Nanobdellota > Nanobdellia > Woesearchaeales > CAIVOO01 > CAIVOO01. The sequence continues at coordinate 10,658 of CAIVOO010000118.1, forward strand.
CCCAAAAGAATTTTTCATGATACAGATAACATCTTCAATGTAATCTGACTCGTTTTGCCCAAAGCAAAATTGAACACAATTGTTTCTTTTGATTATATAACCCTCTGCCAAAAAGTAACCCATAAGCCTACAAAAATCAGGGGTTATTTTTATTGTATTAGGAATGGCTTTATCTTGCCTGCCTTTATTGGGCACAATTAAGCCTTCGCGTAGCCTAAATTCTCCAATTTTTCCGGTTATGTCTGAGATTCTGATTTCATTAACATTGGATGTTTTTTTAATTATTGGGTATAATAAAACATCATTCACTTCTAAATCCTGCGCTTTTATCCATTCAGGCTTGTAATTCTTGTAATGTCCTTTTTGACATTTATGATACCATTTAGAAACATTATTTGGTTTGCAGAGACCGCCAACATCAGAACAGTCTTTTACTGTTTTTATTGCATACAAGGGATGTTCTGAAGTAACGTTTATGCCGCTAGAGAAATAGTAAGGCTGTATGTGATAGATTTTACCATCATATGGTCGGGTATGCGTCTTAGTAACTTTTTTATAAGTCCCTGTATGAGTTAAAACTTTCTCTCCAATTTCAATCTCAGAAATTTTCTTTGGTCTTGGATTACACAAAACTTTTTCATCTGGCAACAAACAATGAGCGGGAAATATTTCTATTGAATCGTCAATTTTCTTTAGCGATTCGACAAATTCAACTGCTGAAATTCCGAAGATAGGCCTGCCGTCATAATCCAACCTGCCTTTTTTGCCTAGATATTCGGTTATTTGATTTACTGTATCGAAATTTTTTGCAAGGATGCATAGATGAATTCTTCTGCCTCTTCCTCCTTGCGAGAAAATCAGCGCAATCTCTGTCTGCAGGACAAATGGAAATCCTGTCTTTGTCTTCAGTATGCCTGTATTGTCCTCTACAAGCTGTTCTTTCAATGATTTCAGCCACAATGGATGAGTAAAGTCTCCTGTTCCCAGCAGGTCTATTCCCTTTATTTTGGCGTATTTCTCAAGGTTTTTCAGGTCAATATTCTTAGAGCATCCTCTTGAGAAACTGCCGTGGATATGAAGGTCTGCTGTGAAAGACATAAGCATGGAAGAATAGTTGTTGTTTAAATAAGTTTTCTATAGAACGAAGAAAATCAAAAAATAAAAAAAATAAAAAATTAAGGCTTACTGTGGTGCCTCAACTTTAATGTTGGCTAAGTCTGGGCCTGAAACTTTCAATTCCTTGCCCTTGAAGCTGTCCTTCCACTTGCTGAACTCTGCCAAGACAGATGTTGCCATTCTTGTGTCTATTGCATTATAACCTGCAACTACAAGACCAACCTTTCCGCCCTTCTCAACAAGCTTTATCATTCCTGAGCCTGCTGCGAATCCTGCTGCACAGTCTGCTGGGTTATCGAGCCATGATGCTGCAACCTTGTTTGCGCAAGGTCCGCCGACTGCGATAACATTCTGTGCTGTTGCGTCTGCAACTTCAGAGTCTAGCTTTGCTGTACCAACACTTATTGGCGACACAGTTGTTGTCTTAACTGTGCTTCCTGCAACAACTATCTCAGCGCCTACTGGCGAGATGAAGACATTTGCGTCAGCTTCTTCTTCTGGGTATGTCAATGTTGCCTTGTTCTTGCTGTCAGTGTCGTAGAAGGCTATTGTTCCCCATGTGTCTGCGCACAGCTCGTTGTCTGAGCCGTCAACTTCTGCATAGTAGTCGCAAGCTACATCGCTTGGTGCTGGCTCTGATAATTCCATATCTTTATGGTCAACAGTCTCATCCCGGAAGGATACATCGAACTGCTCTCCAACAGTGGCTCCTGTGTAGTCATAGTTTTCATAGAAGTGCACATCCTGATGTGGATGCGCGGCGCCCTGTGGATCCAGTGTGAATGCTCCTGTAGCCTTTGTTGCTAACAATGGAAGTCCGCCAGCTACATCAACGCCTGCTTCTATAATGTCATCGGCTTCGAATGTATCTGCAGCTCCACCAACATCTGTCACTATCAGCTTTATTGTCGCAAAGCCTAAATCTATGGTTTCTACACCGTCTGCATCCTGGTCCTTGAATGTTCTTCCATTAGTCCAGTCTTTTAGGTCAACTGTTCTATCAAGCCAATCGATGTTTGTGACTTCGACAACTGCAAACTCCTGTCCGTCAGAAACAACACCCATCAAGATGCCGTCGCACTCTGAGCTTTTGTCTACTGTTGTTGTACAAAGTCCGCCATCTGCCAATAACATTGCCTGACCTGCATTTATACCAACGGTTGTCAATGCTGCATAGTCATAGTCTTCTCCAAAGGCAACTACCTTGAGAGTATCGTCGTGTATAAACGGAACAGTTACTAGCTTTCCATTGTTGTTCAGGAACTCAAGCTTACCCTTGTCAGCTGCTGCTGTCATTGTGTAGACTTCGTCCTTCCTTGTCATTCCGCCATATGATAGCTCCCAATTCTGTAAGACTGGGTCTGTCCAGGCTTCCTTCTCTGCCAAGAAGACATCGTCGTGTGGCTCATATGTTACTGTAATAGAGTCACATTGGTCAACAGTTGTCTGATCGAATTGCACATCTGAACCTTCAACATCCTGTCCATTGATGGACACTTCAGCATCCTGTTTCAGGATAACTTCTGTTGAACCTATGTTCAGCTCGCAAATATCGACATCCTGCAGCTGTGCGTGGACTGCTTTCGCATCCAAAACCGCAATGTCAACTCCATTGATTGTCTCTTCGCCGTTTGTGTCAATCCAAGCCATGTCTCCGTCAACCATGACTCCGCATGAGTCTTCAGCTTCTGTGACATCCACAACCTTAATCTGGTGCTTTGTTCCAGAAACTGTCTTCTCAACAGTCTGGTCCTGTGTCAGCCAGAGTACTGTGTCTCCTGCATAGAGTTTTAGCTCATCAAGCGTATCTGCATCGAACTTTGCACCGACTATTGTGTATGGCTTTCCCTGAATCTCAATCTTTGAGCCTTCAAAGTCAAGTGAGTCCTCATTTGTAAACTCTACAGGGTCATCAAACTTCAGCTCGTATGTATAGAACTGGTCCCCTTGGTTTAATTTCAGGTATGGAGCTGTTGGCTCTGTATCCTGTGTGTCGTCTGGCTCGAATGTTACTGTTCCTGTGCCATCTTCCCATGTTATTGTCTGCTGGAATGTAACATCGTTGCTTGTGTCTCCCTTGCTCTCTTTGTATCTTCCATCAGCTAATATGTCTGGGAGGTCAGAGTCGTCTAACTTGTCATCAATATCTTCCATATCTTTATAGAAGTTGAACGTTTCTCCTGTTCTCGCTATCTTTGTTCCTTTTGAAATTGTCACGGATGAACCGCTTGCAATCTCGACATTGGTCTCTTTCTTCATAGAGAACTGTAAGCTCGATGCAAGATCTGTTGCACCTACTACATCCTCTGCTTTGGCGTCTTTACCAACTACAATCAGTCCATCAAACTTTCCGTCTGACGTGACGAATGGGGCTGGATAGTCAGCCAAATCTGCTGCGATTGCTCCCATGATGGTAGCTCCTAACATTATTGAGCCTGCACCAATAGCTGCAATCTTTCTTATGGTTTTCTTAACTTCCATGTTTAAAACACCTCCGTGTGTTATTATTAGTTGCTCATACCTGCTTTACCTGGCCGGGTAAGCTTGTTATAAGCGATCGTGGCTTTCGCCTTTTCTGGAAGTACTGAGCATTACTGCCCGGCTATAGACTTAGCTATAGCTAAGGTCTAAAAAAAAGAACCAGTTTATAAAACTTTCGCACCCTAAAACGGCTAAAAACCCATTATAAGCGTATTACAGCCTGTCCTGCCATTTTACAGCAAGGAGAGGTTTTCATCACTGATGGAGAGAAAAAACAACCCCAAAAGTCAGGAGTAATAATAGTATATAAAGGAACACAACCCACAATTATTTACAATAGGGAAAAGAATTAAAAACTATAATCGCTACTACCTAACCAAAGGCAGATTTTTGACGCTAACCTGCGAAAGCGAATCAGAAGGAATACGCTTGCTGACCTCGAGAAGCTCTATGCCAAGCATATTCCCTGCTTTGTCAAAGTCCACAATAGTAAAATCATCAATCTTCTTATTCTTAGCAAAGACTCCTTTCCTGAATTGAAGGTACAAGGCATCCGCTTCTTTATCATAGCTTATTTCCATATTACACCCAATATACTGTTATGACTTTTATATTGTTTTCTATTTTATCACAACAAACTTCCAAAATGCCGTTTGGAAGTCTCTTCTGAAAATAATATTTATCGTACTTCCTAACTGTGTTATCAGGATTTCTAATCGCAAGAAGAACATCTTCCTTAAACATTCCTCTGCCCCTGATCCTGCATTCTGCATGAAAAGTGAACGTAATTTCCATAAAACATCAAACACATTCTTAGAATATAAAGTTGTGCTGTCTATAATAAGACAACACCAATTGATAAATAAGAAACTAATTCATCTTTCACAATTCCTTGCCTCTTGCAATCGCTCTTGCAAGATTCAAGTTAGTATTGTGCACCCAGCTGATTCCTTTTATGCTGACAGCTATCTTGTTGCTCTCTTCAAGATATTCCAAAATCAGTTTCAATGTGTTATGGTTTACCTGGCTTGGATTGTATTGGCAGGAATACTGCTGTGGCTAATCCTAAGAATGACAGGAGTCATTTAGCCCCGCAACATTTTTAAGCACGCCTACTTCTATTTCTGATATGATAGACAAAAACATTATCCTAAAACATGTTCTAACAAATTCCATCAAGTTCGAAGGCAAGCCGAACACTGGCGCTGTAATAGGCAAAGTTGTGTCGGAAATCCCAGGAGCGAAGGAGCAGATGCAGGCTGTTGTCAAGGAAGTGAATTCTGCAATCAAGGAAATATCAAAACTAAGCTTGGAAAAGCAGAAGGAGATGCTTGACAAGATTGATTCTCACGCTTTGGACAAGAAAGTAATTGCCCAAAGAGTCGGGCTTCCAGAATGGAAAGGAGCCAAGAAAGGAGAATTCGTTACAAGGATAGCTCCAAGCCCTTCCGGACCGTTGCATATTGGGCACGCATTTGTCATCGGACTGATTTACGGTTACAAAAAGATGTACGATGGAACTTTCATTGTAAGGATTGAGGACACAAATCCTGACAACATCTGCCAGGAAGGCTATGACGGAATCCCAAGGGATGCGAACTGGCTGACAAACAATGGCGTTGACGAAGTAATGATTCAATCAGAAAGATTGGAACTATACTATAAGTATGCTGAACAGTTAATCAATCTAGGGCACGCCTATGTATGCACTTGTGCGCAGGATGTTTTCAAGAAACTGATTGAAGCAGGAGAGCCCTGCCCTTGCAGGAATCTGCCTCCGAAAGAAAATCTTGCGCGATGGAAGAAGATGTTCAAGGGATACAATGAAGGCGACGCAGTATTAAGGGTAAAAACAGAAATAAATCATAAAAATCCTGCAATGAGGGACTGGCCCGCAGCAAGAATCAATGACACGCCTCACTTAAAGACAGGAAAGAAATACAGGGTGTGGCCTTTGATGAACCTTTCTGTAGTCGTTGATGACATAGAATCAGGAATGACCCACATAATCCGCGGGAAAGACCACATGGATAATGCCAAGAAGCAGGAATATGTTTACAGATATCTCAACAAGACAATTCCTGAAACGAAATTCATCGGAAGGATAAATTTCATTGGAGACATAGAAGTCAGCTGCTCGAAAACAAAGAGAGCAATCGATGAAGGAAAATTCGCAGGATGGAATGACATAAGGCTGCCTTTCCTTGAGCCGCTTAGAAGAAGAGGCTATCAGCCAGAAGCATTCCTGAAATATGCTGAAGAAATAGGCCCTTCGCAGAATGACAAGACAGTCACAATAGAGGATTTTTTCAAGGCAATAACTGCTTACAACAAGGAAATCATAGATCCTAAATCAAACAGGTATTTCTTCATAGCAGAGCCGGAGCATGTCACAATAAAAAATTCTCCGAAAAGAAAAGTAGAAATTCTTCTGCATCCAGAAAAAGAGACAGGAGAAAAAAGGACATTCAATGCAGAAGATGAATTCTATCTGTCAAAAGATGACTTGAAGCAGCTAAAATCAGACAAGATATACAGGCTTATGGACTGCCTGAACTTCAAGAAAACAAAATCAGGATTCGAATTTTTATCGCAGGATTACGAAGATTACAAAACGAAAGGAGAAATGATAATGCACTGGCTGCCAAAAGATGAAAAATTAGTGCATGCAGAAGTTTTGATGCCGGATGCAAAAGTCGTCAGGGGAATTGCAGAGCATTCTGTCTCGAAAATGAAAATTGGGGACATCTGCCAGTTCGAAAGATTCGGATTCTGCAGGCTGGACAGCAAGGAAGGAGACTTGCACAAATTCTGGTTTACGCATAAGTGAGGTGAAAAATGTCGTCGTATGTTACAAAAACAAAACTTGATAATATAATAACACAGTTTAATGATATGCGAAATGAACTCGATTTAGATTGGGAAGAAGGCATCGATATCTACATTGCTACATTAACTAATATGCAATTGATCCTCAAAAAGCAAAAGTAACAAAAATCCGCCAATAATCATCTTCTTAACTTTACAAGCGGATTTTTCGACTCAACAGCTCGCTCTCAAAGCAAGACCTCAAACCTAGCGAACTGTTGAGTAATCATTCATCAGTATACAATCAACTTTTTAAATAATCTTAGCCTATTTTCTATCATGCGAACATTGCAGGATATGAATTTCAAGGACCAGAGAGTTCTCGTAAGGGTTGATTACAATGTTCCGCTGAAAGACGGCAGTGTTGATGATGACAGAAGGATACAGGAAAGCCTCCCAACAATAAATTTTATTCTTTCCCAGAAGCCGAAACAAATAATTCTTCTGACACATCTCGGCAGGCCTGACGGCAAGGTTGTTGAATCATTGCGCTTGAACAGCGTCGCAAAAAGACTGTCAGAGCTTCTGAAGACAGAAGTAAAAAAACTGGATGACTGCATTGATGTAAAAATTCCTGACGCAAAAATTGTTTTGCTTGAAAATTTAAGATTCCATCCGGAAGAGGAAGTAAATGATGCATTATTTGCAAGAAAGCTCGCTAGCTATGGAGATATTTATGTAAACGAAGCATTCTCGGGAAGCCACAGGGCGCACGCGTCAATAGTTGGGATACCAAAATTATTGCCAGGATGCGCAGGATTCTGCCTGCAGAAAGAAATAGAGAACCTCACGCTGAAGAATGCGCAAAAGCCGATAGTCGCCATAATGGGCGGCTCGAAAGTATCAGACAAGATAAAGTTGATAGAAAACATGACTAAAAAAGTCGATTACATACTCCTTGGCGGAGCAATGATATTCACATTCTACAAAGCAGAAGGGTTCAATATAGGAAAAAGCAAGTGCGAATCTGACAAAATAGAACTTGCAAAAAAACTTTTGAAAGATTATGGGAAAAAATTGATTCTTCCAATAGATGTATTGGTTGCAGACAGCATTGGCGAGACTGCAAAAACAAGAAATGTTGGCGTGGAATTCATAAGAGACAATGACATTGGCGTTGACATCGGAGCGCAGACTATAGAAAAATACAAGGAAATCCTTGACAGCGCAAAAACAGTTGTGTGGAATGGCCCTGTCGGAATATTCGAGATAAAGGCATTCGCAAACGGAACATTCGAAATTGCAAAGCATCTTGCAACCTTGAAAGCAAAAACAATAGTTGGCGGCGGGGATACAGCATCAGCAGTTGAAAAAGCAGGAGTTGCAAGCAAAATGACTCATGTTTCTACAGGCGGTGGAGCTTCTTTGGAATTGCTGGAAGGAAAAGAGCTGCCAGGAGTTGCAGTTCTAGAAAACAATTTGAAGAAATATATGTATTAATGTTCCCTTCTCAGAAAATCTCCCTTGTCCAAAAAATTCTTTATCACCATTTTGTCTTTCAATGAAAGATTTGCAACAATTTCACCGTAGCCGAGATTCTCGTCAGCTTCGTTCTGCACAAGAACAAATCCTTCTTTCACATTCGCTTTAACAATTCCCTTGCCGAAAACATCACGCCCGCAGATGAAAAGCCAGGCAGAATTTTTGTTCAGGAAAACTTTCCTCTCAGAATTGTGAGAAAGCCAGTCAATCAATGCAACGCTCGGCTTGAAATTGTTTTTCTTTATCTCGCCAAGGAATAATCCAACAGAATAAGGCTGCTTCGTTATCTTACTCCGCAGCTCAACCAAGTCCTTTTCAGCAAAATAAAATCTATCCCCCTCTTTCACAACATTATCTAATTTCTTGCTTGTGAATTTGGAAATGAATTTCTCAATCACTTCCATCCTCTCAGTATGAATACCATTCCCATGACAACAAGCATCATCCCTATAACAAACGGCAGGAATGATTTCAGGAAATCCAGCGACAGATATATTCCTGCTGCCGCCAACAGCGCCCCAAATAAAATAAAAAGCAAATTCTTCATTTTCATATTATTACCTCCACATCAAAATCTGCATTCTGCAGCTCATCCTGCAAAATTTCCTTTGTTTCGACTACTGGCAGCTTCTCTATCTGCTGGTTTGTCTTGCCCAATTGCTCCATTGTATGCTTTATTCTCGAGACAACGTGCTCTGCCTTGTACTGCAAATCGCTTAATTCAGAGTTTGAATTGTTTTTTGATATGGCTCTCTTCAGCTCATTCAATTTCAATTCAATCCCATTGTGCTGTATCAGGAAGTTAGTAAAGAAATCCCTGTTCATCTGCTTTATTTTCTCGGCAATTTTTTCTTTCTTCTTATCTTCAAGCTCAATCTGGCTTTTGTCAAGAGCGTCCTTAAGCCTGTCAATAATACCGACAATTTTCCAGTCAGAATCAGCAACAACAGCAGTTACAGGATTTTCAAGGTATTCATTAATTAGTTTCTCATCATCAAGCTTTGCAAACTTCTTCAATGCCTTGTCTATCTGCATGAAGTTGTCGATGAAGCCTGCATCCAGAATCTTTTTTTCCTTCTCCTGCTCTGCAAGAGAATCATTTAATTTTTTCAAGTCTCCGAACTTCTCGCTTTTCCTGAAATTCTCAACCTTCTGCTCTTCCTCAACTTTCTGTTTTTTCAGAGAGCCAAGCTCTGAATCCAGCTTCTCTGCAAGCGCTGTAAGCTTTTCTTCCTCAGCGATCAGCCTTTGCAGCTCGAATGCCTTTTCCTTTGCTTCCAGAAGTGAAACATACTTCGCATCCTCAAAAAGCTCTGCCATCTTTTTGATATTCTCTTCAATCTGCGAAAGTATCTTGTTGATATTCCTCAAATCAGACTCAAAGAAATTTGCA